>JANOWA010000246.1:0-2394 GCA_031417675.1 Methylotenera sp. | reverse complement strand
GATAGGCGCTGGCAGCGCTATTTTATTAGTGCTAATTTCACCCAATATGACTTACCCACAAAAAATGCTGGCAGATGCAAAAATAGTGCTGCAAGGCTCACCCTCTAAGCCTGCCTTAGAAGCCAAAGCAAGTGAGGGCATTATTTGCGAGTTTTTTACCAGTTGCCAAAAACGTGAAGCGGCAAAACCCGCCGTAGAGGCAGTTAAAGCTTTACCCACTGAAATAGCGAAAATTCAAAGCGCGCTAAAAGAAGGCAGCATTTCTGCGCCAGAACATTTTGCGTTAGAAAGTATTGTCAAAATGAACAAACAAATTACAAAAGCCAATGAAGATTTAATTAAATTTCAAGGCAAAACTACCAGCATTATGGGGCTTGAAAAGCCATTATTTAGACTAAAAAACCCAGGCATCATTTCAATCCCACTCGGTTTTTTAATGGTGATTTTATTCTCGCTTTTAACGCGCGATAAACGCGCTAAAGACTTGTGGGAAGAGTTGTATGTGCGGCAAAATACTGGCTTGCATGTGGAAGATGTTTCGCATTAAAGATTTAAATTTCTTTGGGGAAGGTTATAAATGGATACTATCGAAATTGTTTTATGGTTAATCACTGCTGTTACAATCATTGTGATGTTTGAGCGCACTTCAAACATAGCAATTTCTGGTGTCAATTTTTGGTTACACCCAAGCCCATGGCTGTTACTTCGCATTCCTATTTTTTTAATAGCCTTAGTTTGCATTTTCGGTGGCATCGAATTAGTTTACGACATAAATGCAAGAGCTTGGTTTTCAGAAAACTCCAATGGGATTGGGTTTCGATGGTGGATGCTACTATTTACACCCATTGCTCTTTCTGTCGCGAGCCTAGGTTTTACAATACCATATTTAGCTTACTTCATGATAATTCCCAATTTACAACAAAGTAAGCGCTTCAACTTTGCAACTCGTTCAGTTTTGTCCGCATTCATAGTTCTAGGCGTTCCAAGCTTTATCTATGCTCTGATGTACGTGCTTTGAAACAAATATTCCACAAAGGATAATATGTGAAATTTTTTTGGAAAAAATTTAAATCACACATTTCCCATAAACCTTAATCGCTGAAATGTCTTGCACACCTCAAACCCCTTCATCACGCTGAGTAACGCAGATAAAACAAGATGAAGGCGAGGACTGTTTGAGCTCCGCGACAAGCCATGCTTTGTATGGCTTGTTAGGGCGAGTTCCGCAGCCGCTTGTTTTGTCGAGTAACGCAAGGTAGCCGCAGGCCGTGATGCAGGGTGTGATTTTCTTTGATTACTTTCTTTTGCACAAACAAAAGAAAGTGATTAGGTGTCGGGCTACCCCCGACTTGTTAAAATTTCCACCATTTCACCCTCTCTCTAACTCTCTCCCTTCAAGGGAGAGAGGATTTAAAGTCAAAATGGATTCCCGTTTTCACGGGAATGACGGAGCAGATGGGCGAGGATTTAAGCCAGTATTTGGCTTGTCCGTGGAATATATGCGCTAAAGCGCATTATTCACACGCCAAAGTCACTGGATTCCGACTTTCGTCGGAATGACGAGCTAAATTGCCCACTTACCATAACCCTTAAACTGCTGAAAAACCTCGCGCATCTCGGCCTCGGTTAAAATATGCGGCTCACCGAGCTGCAATGCCCGCCAATACTGCTCGCACAGGTTTTCTACTTCTACTGTTACCGCCAGTGCATCATCTAAATCGCGTCCTAGCGCTATCATGCCGTGATTGGCCAGCAGGCAGGCTTTGCGCTCTATTAAAGCCGCCAGCGCGTTATTGGATAAGGCTTGCGAGCCAAACAAGGCGTATGGCGCGCAACGAATAGTATCGCCGCCCGTGACAGCAATCATATAGTGAAATGGTGGAATATCTTTATGCAAGCAGGCCAGCGTAGTGGCAAACATACTGTGGGTGTGGACGATTGCATTCACATCTGCGCGGCTTTGCAGTATGTCACGATGAAAACGCCACTCGCTTGAGGGGAGTTTTCCTTGCTCGTAACTGCCATCAAAAGCCATTTGCACCATACTGGCTGCGCTCATATCTTCTACCACCATGCCGCTAGGCGTAACTAAAAAACCACCTTCGCAGCGCACACTAGCGTTGCCTGCTGTGCCTTTATTAAGACCAGTTGCGATTAGTTTTTGCGCAATTATTAGTAATTTTTCACGTTCGTTATTCATGACATATTTTACAACAACTCTCTCAACCCGCCATTCTGAGCATTGCGAAGAATCCAGTCATTATGGCTTAATTGCTTGGATTCTTCGCGATGCTCAGAATGACAAAATTTTAAATGACGAGATTTGAGGTGGCGTCCGCGAAAATAGCGGCAAAAAAACTAAAGTCGCATTTTTTGCCCGCGCGCATTTGCCCA
>JANOWA010000245.1:0-3795 GCA_031417675.1 Methylotenera sp. | reverse complement strand
AGTAGCAAATCTTGGCACACTGGGCGATATTGTTAAAGTTAAAGACGGTTTTGGCCGTAACTTTTTAATTCCACAAGGTAAAGCAAAACGTGCAACAGAGGCTAACAAAGCTGAATTTGCTGCACGCCGTGCAGAGCTAGAAAAACAACAAGCCGATATTTTAACGGCCGCAACTGCGCGCGGTGCAAAATTGGCTACTTTTGTCTTAACAGTGGCGCAAAAAGCGGGTGTAGATGGCCGTTTATTTGGTTCTGTGACCAATGGTGACATCGCTGAAGGCCTGGTTGCAGCTGGCTTTGAAGTGGTTAAATCAGAAGTGCGTATGCCGACTGGCCCGCTAAAAACTGTTGGCGACCATGCAGTTGCTGTTGCGTTGCATCACGATATTGTGGTGGATATTACAGTTACTGTAGTTGGCGAAGCTTAAGTTTTAGCAATTTAGTAAAAGGCGACATCAGCTAAAGGCGACATAAGTTAAAGGCGACTTAGGTCGCCTTTTTTATTGTCTGTATCAATAGGTTATATTTTTATTAGGTATAATATTTGTATGGCTGACGAACAATTAGATTCCCTCAAACTTCCCCCGCATTCTATCGAGGCCGAGCAATCGGTGATTGGCGGCTTGCTGCTAGAGAACGAGGCGCTGGATAAAATAGCTGATATTTTAAAAGCGGATGACTTTTATCAGTTTGATCATAAAACCATTTTTCAGCATATTGGCAAGTTAATTGAGCGTAATCGCCCAGCCGATATTGTCACGGTGGCAGAATCGCTAGAAAGTACGGCGGAGTTATCTAGCGTAGGCGGCATAGCCTATTTGGGTGCATTGGCGCAAAACACGCCCACCGCGGCCAATATTCGCCGCTATGCCGAAATTGTGCGTGAGCGCGCCATTATGCGTAAGCTGGTGACTGTTGGCAGCGGCATTGCCGAGAGCGCTTATAGCCCCAATGGGCGCGATGCACAGCAATTATTGGATGAAGCAGAAGCCAAGATTTTCCAAATTGCCGAAGGCGGCCAACGCAGCAGCCAAGGTTTTATCGATATTAAAGTGCTATTGCCGCAAGTAGCCGAACGCATCGATATGCTGTTTTCGCGTGATGATCCATCTGATGTGACGGGTATTCCCACAGGATTTTCTGATTTAGATTCAATGACTTCTGGCTTTCAAGGCGGTGATTTAATTATTGTCGCAGGGCGGCCATCCATGGGTAAAACCGCATTTTCAATTAACATTGCCGAGAATGTCGCGCTAGATACTGGGCTACCTGTGGCTATTTTCTCGATGGAGATGGCCTC
Source organism: Methylotenera sp. (assembly GCA_031417675.1). GTDB lineage: Bacteria > Pseudomonadota > Gammaproteobacteria > Burkholderiales > Methylophilaceae > Methylotenera_A. The sequence goes on along the minus strand of JANOWA010000245.1, from coordinate 2,496 downwards.
GACTCAGCTTGCAATGCGGATGATCGGCTCTGTTGGCCGATTAGATCAGCACCGCATGCGCACAGGGCGGCTAGAAGATGAAGAGTGGGAAAAGCTGACGACAGCACTTGGCAAACTGAACGAAGCGCCGATTTTCATTGACGAGGGGGCAAGCTTAAGTTCGTTTGATGTGCGCGCTAGAGCGCGACGCTTGCATCGCCAGTGTGGAAAATTAGGCTTAATCGTCGTTGATTACCTGCAATTGATGTCGGCACCTGCAGGCAAGCAAGGCGAAAATCGTGCGACGGAGATTTCTGAAATTTCACGCTCACTTAAAGCGCTTGCCAAAGAGCTAGATTGCCCTGTGGTTGCGCTTTCGCAATTAAATCGAAGCGTAGAGCAGCGCCCTGATAAACGCCCAGTAATGAGCGATTTGCGCGAATCTGGCGCGATTGAGCAAGATGCCGATTTAATTTTATTTATCTATCGCGACGAAGTGTACAACCCCGATAGCCCCGACAAAGGTAGCGCCGAAATTATCATTGGCAAGCAGCGTAACGGCCCGATTGGTCGTGTGCGCCTCACGTTTATTGGTGAACATACGCGCTTTGAGAATTACGCCAATGCGGGTTATATGCCTGATAATTACTAGGAGGATTTAAATGCATCGTGGCATGGCTTTATTATGTCTGTGTGTTGTGTGCAATCTTCACGCAGAAGTTTTAAAAGTTGAAAATATTCAATTTAAAGCTAAAAAAACAAATATTGATTTTGGTGAGCCAATTATTTTGCCATTTGTCAGTGCAAGCCAGCTTAAAACAGCAAAAAAGATAAATGATTATATCTATATTGATAACCTAAAAACCTTAGCTCCAGCCAATACTAAAGTAGGTATCAGTAGAAAAATAACCGAAGCCGATGACGACCCAATCGCGGGCATTACTTCGATGCAATATAAGATTTTGTTAAATGATGGCAAAGTGTTTTCACTACAATTTGACAGTGAGTTTTGTGGTGCTTATTGTGAGGAAAATACTACTAGCTATAGCTTTGACGCTACCACTGGCCGCCACTTAACATTGCAAGATATTTTTACGGTTAATGGTATTGAATCGCTGAAGAAAAAAGTCTTCACGGCGCGTGTAGCAACCATGCAGCAAGAAATTAAACGCTTACAAAAAGAAGCGGCTAAACCGAAAAAAAAGAATCTGAAGAAAGATGAGTTTGAAGTAGATCCCGACGAAACTATTTTCTTATATGAAACTTGTATCACAGAAAATGCTGCGGCGTATAAAGATGAGGTCAGTTCGGGTGATACGCACGAGCTTGCTTATTTTTCTATTGATGCAAAAGGGTTTACTTTTACGCACGAACGTTGCAGCAACCACGCCATGCGTGCGCTAGATTCAATCGACGAGTTTCATAATCATTATACTTTTCAATCGCTTAAGCCAAACTTAACCGCTTATGCAAAACACTTATTGTTAAATGATACTGCTAAATTTGAGAAACCAAACGACATTACAGGCCAAGTTTATTACGGCAGCATTGGGCAAGCGCCGATTACCTTGTTGATTAACAACCCAGAAGGTTACGATAAGATGCTGCGCGCCGTCTATTTTTATGACAAATATCGCCAACCGATTGAATTATCAGGCACTGGCAATAATTGGACAGAAATTAACAGCACTGTTAAGCCGCAGCCAAGCATTAAAACTACTTGGCAAGATGATGTTTCTATTGGCCAATGGCTGGGCAATGGTAAAACTTTGCCATTTAAAATTGCACTTTAAACAATAAGGTTTTGCTGCTTAAGTTCGCACTTAAAAAATACGTATGAAACAAAACAACGAATTTTTATCATTCATTAAAACGGCCATCGCAATCACGGCGGTTGGTGGCCTGGTTACGGCTGCCTTTACTCAGTTTTCACCCACCAATACCATTTTTAAAAAACAAGTTTTTAACCAAAAGCGATGGCTACAAGATACGCAGGCTGGCCAAATAAATAACCCCCTTGATTGCCAGCGCGGCAAAATGGTGCAAGATTTAATCAATCAGCAGCTTAGGCCAAGTTTAACAAAGCAAGACGTGTACGATTTGTTGGGCGATGCGCAACCCTTGGGTAAAGACGGCATTGAGTACCCCATTGGTTGGTGTGGTTATAATGCGGATAATTCGTTGTATATTGAATTTGATGGCGAGCACTTGCGCAAAGCCTATTTGCTGAAAAGATAATATGGCCAAAATAAAAACCATTTACAGCTGCACAGAATGCGGCGCTAGCGAGCCAAAATGGCAAGGCCAATGCCCAGCTTGCCTTGCGTGGAATACTCTGGTTGAAAGCATCGAAGAATCTGGCAGCTCGACTAACCGTTACGCGAACAAATTTGAAGGCTTGGCAGCATCAAGCCAATTGCAAAAAATAAGTAGCATTAAAGCGGCCGACATTGAACGCATGCCCACTGGCATTGCTGAATTTGACCGCGTATTAGGCGGCGGCATGGTAGAAGGCGG
>JANOWA010000244.1:0-2346 GCA_031417675.1 Methylotenera sp. | reverse complement strand
CGCTGACGCACCGCGATTACGCACAAGCTTGCTTGTTTATTACCGGCCATTTAAAGGCCAAAGAAGGCTCTACAGAGCTGACGCTAGATTTAGATTGGGTAGCCATGAGCCGCCCGCGCCAAACGGTGGTAATTTACATGGGCTTGGTTGGCTTAAAAGAAATCTGCGAAAAATTAATCGAGCATGGCGTAGCTGCCACAATGCCAGTAGCAGTGGTGCAGCAAGGTACAACGCAGAGGCAACGCGTAGTTACCGCAACGCTGGCCGATTTGGCCGAAAAAGTAGAAGCAGCCGGCATGAAACCACCGTGTTTGACGATTATTGGTGAAGTGGTGAAACTAAGAGAAAAATTGAACTGGTTTGAGCCGAACAGTTAGCTTAACTTTGACCTGAATTTTACTTTTACTAGTTATTATTCTGTAATGTTCTTGACAGGACAATTGTAAAAATATTTATCCCTCACTTCAAAACCAACAGGTTTTGGAAGCATCTTTGGAGAGTTTTCTATTGGGTTCGAAATTTCTTCCCCATTTGAATACAGCATTTCAAACGGAGCGGATACTGCACCAAGGTGCTTATCTGCACCATGAATTAAAACTTTAGCTATAATGTAAAAGCGGGAAGCACTAAATATAGGTTTAATTCTTTCCCCAGTTTGTGGGTCAATTAATAGCTGGTTAGACATGTTTTTCTCTAGTATTTTTGCGAATGCTATTGTCTCTTTTGGAACAAATACGTGCATGGTGAAATCTTTTAATTTACCACCTTCTATCGTTACATCTTTAAAAGATTCACAACTGTTATTTTGTAAAAAATTTAGAGTTGAGCTTTTGTCATTTGGGTCATAAGGAATTGCTTGTATTAACGTAACGTCCTGATTCCCAGAGTTGTTAATTGTGAAATTAACTGCGTAAACTCTATATTTTGGAGTCTCTCTTTCGTATCGATATTCTTTTAAAGTTAAATCCGCTTCTACAGTTTATCGAGTAGTAAGGTAATAACCAAGCCAAACAAGAAAAATAGCAAAAATTGCACTTGCCAAAATATTAACAATTGTGTTTTCGAATAAGCTTATAAATATAGATCTAGGGCTAGAGGCAGGTACAGTCTCAGGTGCTTTGATTGTTAAATTCTTTGTTATGTATCTGCCATTTTTATTTCTTTTACCAGCCATATAGCTTTTACCTTTTTACTTGTAAACTAATTCTGTATCGGCAACGTCAATCGCGCTTCTAAGCCACCAGTTGGCCGATTAATCAGTTCTAAACTGCCACGATGCAGTTTGGCAATACGGTTGCAAATCGCCAGGCCTAAGCCGCTGCCGCCTTCGTTTTTGTTACGCGCGCTATCCATGCGTTCAAATGGGCGCAATAAGCGCTGCGCGTGTTCTGGTGGGATGCCAGGGCCATTATCCAGCACGCTGATGACGATTTTTTCGGCAGTAATTTTACTGGTCACTTCAACTTGGCCTTTGGAGTAGGCATAGGCGTTGCCGACTAAGTTGTCGAGCAAGCGCTGCATAGCCAACGGTCGCAGCGGAATAAAATAGGTTGAGCTGAGATTTAATTTAAGGTCGCGCCCAGCGCGGGCTTGGCGGTCATGCAGGGCAGTAAGCAGGCTGTTAATATCCATCATTTTGGTCGGCTCGCCTTCTACGCCGCGCACAAAATCTAAAAACTGATGAATAATATTATCCATATCGGCAATGTCTTCAATCATGCCTAATTTTAGGCTTTCACATTTTTCGTCTGGCAATAACTCTACCGCAATGCGCAAACGTGCTAGCGGCGTGCGAATATCGTGCGAAACGCCTGCCAATAATAGCGTGCGTTCAGAATCAAGCCTAACTAGCGCATCTGCCATCTCGTTAAAGGTGCGGCTTACTTCGCGCAGCTCGTCAACGCTATCTTCTGGCAGGCGCGGCGCGGGCTCACCATTGCGCAGGCGCTCGGCCGCGTGTACTAATAAATTAAGTGGCCGATTGATGCGTGCGGCAATTAAATATGCGCCGAATAGTGATAGCAAACCAACAACGGCGCCCCAACCCAGCCAATGCCAAGGGAATGGTCGATCGACTTGAATTTTTGGAATCACCACCCAGAAATCATCTTGGTCAACATTAAAGCTAATCCACAAGCCTGCAATACCGTAGTGGTTGACGGTGATAATGGTTTCTTCGCCTAGCCGTTCTTTGATTTTTTGCGCGATTAAATTAATGAATGGGTCGGCTGGTAGCGGTTCGATATCTTCTAAAAAATCGGCCACATACACACGCACGCCTTCGCGGCCAGAAAGCTCTGTTAGTAAGGCTAGGCGGCGATCTTCGTGCGCGGCAATGAGCGATGC
>JANOWA010000243.1:0-8715 GCA_031417675.1 Methylotenera sp. | reverse complement strand
AAAAAAATGGCCGTATTGCGCGTAAATTAGCCAAAAATTACACCAGAAATAGCGCGCAAATTATCGATGAAATAGAGCACTCCACTGCCAACCTAAAAGATCACGTGATTATTTGCGGTTATGGCCGTAGCGGCCAATATTTAGGGCGCTTTTTAAAAGAAGAAAATATTCCATTTATCGCGCTGGATATTGACCCTGCGCGGGTACAAGATGCGGCAGCGGCAGGCGAGCATGTGATGTATGGCGATGCAGGCCGCCGTATCGTGCTAGAAGCCGCAGGCGGTGCGCGCGCCAAGGCCTTGATTGTGAGTTATTCTGATATGCGCGCAAGCATGAAAGTGCTGCATGTGGCACAAGAAGCTTACCCCAATTTGCCTGTAATTGTGCGCACTTATGATGATGCCGATATGGACGCTTTTCGCGCAGCGGGCGCAACTGAAGTGGTGCCAGAAGTGCTAGAAGGCAGCTTAATGCTGGCCTCGCATGCCTTAGTGTTGCTGGGTGTGCCACTTAATAGGGTTGTAAAACGTATTCGGCTGTTTCGTGAAGAACGCTACAAAATGTTTAAAGGCTTTTTTGGCGGGCTTAGCGATATTGATAAAGTCAACACCAAACAGCGCGTTAATCGGCTGCATTCGGTTGAGATTACGGCTGGCACCTTCGCGCAGGGCCAGTATTTAGAAGACATTAATTTCACCCATTTTGATGTTGCGCTACAATATATTCGCCGCCCCAATATGCTAGAGGACATTCATCCGCGGCCAGATATTATGCTGGCCGAAGGCGACGTGCTGGTGCTGTTGGGTAGCGCAGAAGATTTAGTTGCGGCTGAGATTTTCTTAATTTCGGGTAATTAGCGAAATGGCAAAGCATATTATTGTCGTTGGCGGCGGCATTGTGGGCTGCCTAACCGCACTTAATTTGGCCGACCGCGGCTGCCAAGTCACCCTGGTAGAGCGCAATGTGGTCGCCGCACAAACCTCGGGCGAATCCAGCTGGGCAGGCGCTGGTATTTTATTTCCGCTATTACCATGGCTGTATAAAGATGCCGTTAATCAACTGGCGATGGCAGGCGCAAAGCTATACCCAGCCTTGTGTGACAGGCTGCTAGCTGCAACAGGCATCGACCCCGAATATATAAAAAGTGGCATGCAAATTTTGCCAAGTTTTGATGAAGAAGCGGCGATAAATTGGTGCGCAAGCTATCAAGTTCCTATTGAAAAAATGGCCAATGGTTTGCTGTTGCCGACCATTGCGCAAGTCCGCCCGCCACATTTATTACAGGCTTTACGACAAATATTGATTCAAAATGGCGTCACCCTGCTAGAAAACATTCAATTAATTCCCTTGCAACTTGAGCCACTGGCAAATTGTGAAAAGATAGATGGCTGGAAAACCAGTACAGGCCTAGTTCTTGAGGCAGATGCCTTTGTCGTTACATCAGGCGCGTGGAGTTTTGATTTGCTAAAAGATACTGCTCCAAACCTCAATATAAAACCCATGCGCGGGCAGATTTTGCTTTATGAAAATGTACCAAAAATACCAAAAAATATTATCTACCAAAATGGCTTTTACCTAGTGCCGCGCCGCGATGGCTTATTGCTAGCGGGCAGCACGCTAGAAGACGTGGGTTTTGATACGCGCACCACTGAAGATGTAAAGCAAGCGCTACAAACGAAAGCCGAAAGTATTTTGCCCAACTTAAAACACGCCTCTATACGCAAGCACTGGAGCGGCCTGCGGCCAGGTACGCCTGATAACTTACCAACGATTGCCGCGCACCCAACTATCAAAAACTTGTACTTAAATACGGGGCATTTTCGGTATGGCTTAACCATGGCGCCTGCCAGCGCACAGCTAGTAACTACATTGATAAATAGTTAAATTTAGCGAGTTTATTGATTAACTTTACTTAATGCAGACGGAATAAACCCCTCGATTGTGAGTGCATGCACAACGCCTCGTATCAAGTAGTTGTTGCTGAATCCTATAGTGTACTGGCGCGCACCCTCACTTATGGGCTGTATCATTTTTCTTTTTACCAAGTTTTTAATCTGATAAGTACGTTGGTTTAAAGTCATGTTTGGCATGGCTGTTTTAAAATCTGCTGCTTTTGCAATACCTTTAATCAAGACCATTTTTAATATTAGCAACTCTATGTCTGTAACAAGCCTTCTTTCTTCTGCATAGTGAAGTGCAGGCATTAGAATTTTCTTAAGTAGATAGTTATAATCAGTCAACTGATCTACCTTGCGCAGTTCATCTAGTATGCCTTGCAGTACATAGGTACACCAAGCTTCTAAATTGTCTTGAGCACCAATATCAGCTAATGCCAACATGTCATAATATTGCTCACGATTATTACAAAATACAGCTGTTGGATTGAGCACTCTGCCACCAGTTTTTACGTTAAAGCCAAATTTAATCAATAGCGCGTAAGTGAGCAGTCGCACCACTCGCCCATTACCGTTTCCAAAGGGATGTACCCAACCAAAACGATGGTGTGCCATCGCCACCTTTATAAGATCATATTTTTGAGGGCGAGCCTCATTGATGAAAGCTACCAGCTCCTGCATGTAATCGGGTACTTGGATAAACTCAGGTGGTATATGTTCAGACTTTGCAATTGTGACGGGTTTTTGCCTATATGCACCTGGCGTTTCATCACCTTCTCGCACTAAGCCTTTTACTGCAATCGCGTGTAATTCTTTGATAAAGTGTTCTGTCAGGTCATCGCCAGATTTAATATTATCTTCAATGTATGTCATGGCCGCTTCGATGTTTTCCATTTCTCGAAGTTGGTCGCTAGGCTCTTGTTGGGAACTATCTAGCTTGCTCTCTACATAATCAGCCAAAGTGGTATGGTTGCCTTCAATACGGGCAGAGCCTAAGCTTTCTAACATATGAAAGATGTGTTTTAGTTGAAAGAAAATAGGCGCAGGTGTAGAGCCGCCAAGCTGTAATCGGCGCAAATGCGCTAGCTCTGTTAAAACATCTACCAAAGGGGAGTCAAATGATGGGTTTAGCAGTGTTAAATCATAATGGCTAAATGAAGGCATTGGTTAAATTTTCTATAATAGTATTCTAAACTATTTTGAATTATTACAAATTATTATAATGTATTCAGTATATTACATAATGTACTTTAAAGTTACTATCTTTAATTTGGCTAATAGTGATGTTGATATCATATGCTAGTTAAGTTGATTTTTAAGCTTATTTCTCGGTATCTGCCGGCGCATCAGTATTTTCAGCCGCTTTTGCTTGTTCGGCGGCCACCGCAGCGGCATTGTTAATATCATTCGTTGCTTTGTCGAGTATTTGTTTTGGCACAGCGCCTATCTCGGCAGAGGCTTGTTTTTGCTGCTCGCAAGCACTTAAAAATAAAAAGCTTACTAAAATTACGATTAATTTAGTCATATTATTTCCTTTTGTTTAATTAAACGAGACAAGTCACTTATCTAGTTTTAAAATTTTCAATGCGTTCCGCCTCACGCGATAGCAAATACCACCATTCGGTGCCGTCGTTGTGATATTCGCGCACCGCGCCGGCGCGCACCAATATTTTGCGCAGTTCGTCTTCTTCAAAGCCGCCAAGGTGTTTGACTAGTACGTCAAAACTGCGATCGGTGTAGCTTTTGTGGCTTAAAAAATGGCGTGCAGTGGTTTCGGCCATAAATTCGGTTTTGTATTGTTCGCGCAGGGCGCCAAGTTGGTGTTTAAATTGTTGGCGATTAACTGCAAACGTGACCAAGCCGCCAATCAGCGTGCCAAGCAGTGTGAATAGGGGTGTGATGAATGCCGATTCCATTTGCATCTCGATAATGGCAAAAATAAAGCGTCCATGCTAATGGACGCTTGTTGATTCGTCAAACTGAAGCGATTAAATTAAGTCAGTTTAAAATAATGTACGGTTAAAAATAATGTACTAGCGTTACGCCGCCGCCCCAGTTAGGGCTGGCATCGCTAAAGCCTCTTAGTAAATAGCCATTAATTTTATTATTGTCGTTAAGGTAGTAATTAGCGTAAATAGAGCCTTCTTTTGCGTTATCTGAGAATCGCGTGACTTTTTCTTGCCAATCGTAAGACGCGCCTAAAATTAAATCGCGATTCACCGCATAATCAAAGCCCAGCGAACTCGTCCATATATTGTTGTACTCAATGTTGTCAGGGCTGCCTTTCCATTTGTAGCCTAGATTCAAATAGGGCGTCCAATCGTTAATGGTTTTATACGCTTCAACGTTAAGTCCATAATCGGTTTTGCCAGAGCCTAAAAACTTATTTTCATTAGCCGTTGGTATTTTTAAGCTACCTTTAACATCTAAACCAACTGCGTAATTGCGATCATCCAACAGATTGTAGGTGGTACTTAAATAAGTATCACCAATGCCTTTTTCGGTTGTTTTTGCGCCGCCCCCACCAATAAAGTTGCCATCAGCGTCTACTGAATTTGGGCTTGTTACGTGTAGCCACGAGGTGGATATGCCAAAACTCCATAAGCCAATTCTATATTTTAAGCCAATTGGTGTGGACCACACGTTGGTGTCTATGCTAGCGCCATAATCGCCAGAATCGTAAGTGGCACCAACAGACATAGAAAAGCGGCCATCTGTAGGTATGTTGGAATTGGCGAGCTCGGCCGCCATACCTGTTTGGCAGAACAAAGTCAGTAGGCAAAGACTGCTGGTAGGTATCAATCGCATGATTATTCTTTCAAAATTAGGTAGTTAAACTTTTACCAATGTTAATTGCTATTGCGCTAATTTAGCAACATTTTTTTAAAACTAAAGCTAATAGTGCCTGTTTTTTGCACAAAAATTGCATTTTTGTCACACTTATAAAGTTTTAATATAATTGCAGTATAACGTAAATAAATTGTAAAAAACTATTGACACGGGAAAATATCCCGAGTATTCTGCGCTCATGGAATGGGAAATTATTCCATTTTTTAAAAGTCTTATTAATTAGTATTAAAAGTTATTTTAGGAGAGTAGTCATGAATAAAATTTTATTAGCATCAATTTTAGCGTTAGGTGCAGCATTAGCATCTAGCCCTGTAGCGGCAAGAAACGGCGCAGATGATCCTGCTGGCCATGTGCGCGGCGGCGGTCATGGTGTGGATGATCCTGCTGGCCATGTAAGAGGTGGCGGTCGTGGTGCGGATGATCCAGCAGGTCATGTGCGTCAAGCACGCGGTGCGGATGATCCTGCTGGTCATGTGCGTCAAGGACGCGGTGCGGATGATCCTGCTGGTCATGAAGCAAATGAGCATGCAATTGGCCATGAAGCAAATGAGCATGCAAATGGTCACGACCTAGCTGATGGCCCTAATCACCAGTAATCAACATGACAATTATTGAGTTTGCTTGACTAAAAATCTCTTGCCAGCCTAAAACTGGTCAGAGATTTTTACTTGCGGGCTAGCCAGTCACCCGATTTGCCGCCCTGCTTTTCTAATAATTTAATAGCCGAAATCGTCATACCGCGGTCTGCCGCTTTGCACATATCGTAAATGGTCAATAAGCCCACGCTTACCGCCGTTAGCGCTTCCATTTCCACCCCCGTTTGACCTGTGGTTTCGCATAAAGCTGTACAAATAATGCTTGTAGTCGTTTTGTCTATTTCAAACGTTATAGCTACTTTAGTCAGTACAATTGGGTGACAAAGTGGAATTAAATCAGATGTTTTTTTGCTGGCTTGAATCGCCGCAATGCGCGCCACGCCTAATACATCACCTTTTTTGGCATCGCCTTGCTGAATAAGTTTAAGCGTGGCGGGCAACATGCTAATGATGCCGCTGGCAAGCGCAGTGCGGCGGGTAATGGCCTTGTCGCCCACATCTACCATGTGTGCTTGGCCGCTGGCATCAAAGTGCGTTAAATTATGCTCAGAACTATTCATATGTTACTTTCTATTTACAATATGGCGTGAACGCGCGCACTAATATCGTTATCATAACAACAATGAAATTAAAAACTTTATTTTTTGTAAAAACTTGGATTATTACCAGTTTATTGGCCGCGAGTACTGCTTTTGCGGCAGAAAGCGGCACATTATCGGGCAAACCTTACGCTGCGCCCACTAATTTAGACACAAGCTTGCCCGATTTGGGCGATGTGTCGCAAACCGTATTGACGCCTCAAGATGAAGATCGCATTAGCGCACAAATTATGCGTGATGTTTCTACCAGCGACGATGTGGTGCATGATATTGAAATCATTGATTATTTAAACGCACTTGGTAATAGGCTGGTGGCGGCTAGCCCCGATAAATTACAAAAATTCAACTTTTTTGTAGTGCAAGATAACTCAATTAACGCCTTTGCGATGCCTGGCGGTGTGGTGGGCGTGCATACTGGGCTAATTGCAGTATCGAATAGCGAATCTGAACTGGCTAGCGTGCTTGGCCACGAGATTGGCCATGTATCGCAACACCATTTGGCGCGCATGTTGGCATCGCAAAAGTACGATACTTTCAAAAATATTGCGGGTATTGCCTTGGCCTTGCTGGTGGCGCGTAGCAATCCAGAGCTTGCAAATGGCGCGCTGGCGGCATCTAGCGCGGTGGGTGTGCAACGCCAGCTTGATTACACGCGCGAGCATGAGCGCGAGGCAGATAGAGTGGGTTTAAGCATTTTAGATGCGGCTGGTTTTGATGTGCGCGCCATGCCCGCATTTTTTACCACCTTGCAACGCGGCACACGCTTTAGTGAGGGCGCTGCGCCTAGCTTTTTACGCACGCACCCACTAAATGCGGAGCGCATTGCCGATGTGTCGAATCGCGTCGAAACCATGCCGTATCGCCAAGTGGCAGACAGCCTTGCGTTTAACTTAGTAAAAGCCAAGCTGCGCGCCAATACTGGTTTGGCGCAAGATGCGGTTGAGCAGTTTCAAGATAATATAAGCGAACATCGCTTTGCCAATGAGACGGCGGAGCATTACGGTTTAGCTGTGGCGATGCTACGCAAAAATGATGTAGCAGGTGCGCAAAACCAACTGCAATGGCTACGCAAAAATGCGCAAAAAAACAATGAGCAAAATGCGTTTATCGAAACTTTAGATGCGCGTATTCAAGTGGCGCGCAATAATCCGCAAGCAGCTGCAGCACAATATGCCAAAGGCTTAAGTGCATTCCCCGCACATCGCGGCTTAATATATGGCTATGCCGAGCATTTTTTGGCGATTAATCAGCCTGATAAAGCGATTAAACTGGTGCAAGATAATCACAATTTATACCCGAATGATGCCTATTTTTATACTATTTTAGCCAAAGCTTACTCGGCAAAAAACAAAAATTTGTTGCGCTTTCAGGCGCAGGGCGAAGCCTACTATCGCCAATATAATTTGCAAAAAGCGATTGAACAAATGGAGCTAGCGGCGAAAGCCAAAGATGGCAACTTTTACGAGCAATCGATTGTAGAAGCGCGTTTAAAAGAGCTACGTCGTTTGGAAGAAAATGAAAAACTCGCAGATAAGAGGTTAAGTTAAACGATGAGAAATTTAAATCATGCAAAGACGTGAGTTTTTAACGCTTTTAACAGGCGTATTGACGGCGGTAATGCTGCCAATCAATGCGCTGGCAGGGCTATTGAATCAAACGTGGAATAAGACTGCGTTTGAGGCGACGAAGTTAGATGAAGCGATTAAAGGCTTAAATATCAGCACTGAAACACCAAGTAAAGACATTGAACCTAGTAAAAATATTGAGATAGTCGCGCCAGACCGTGCTGAAAATGGTGCTGTGGTGCAAATTGAAATCACTAGCAATATTAAAAATACCGAAAGCATTACTGTGCTGGTGGAACATAACCCCACGCCGCTAATAGGCACGTTTAGTTTCAGTAATGGTGCGCTGCCATTTGTAATTACGCGTATTAAAATGGCCGAAGACTCTGATTTAAAAGTGATTGTAAAAGCTGGTGGGCAATACTTTACTGCCAGTAAAAAAGTGGTTGTGTTAGAAAATGGGTGCGGATAATGGCCATAATGAAAGATAGTTTAAAAGTTAATCAACGGAATATGCGCATGAGCGCCAAGCTAAATGGCGAGATTACAGAAGTAAAAATGGTGATTAATCACCCCATGGAAACGGGTCGCAAAAAAGATGATTTTGGGCAATTGATTCCAGCACATTTTATTCAACAATTATTGGTTACGCTCAATGCAAAGCCTGTATTTGAGGCGCAATTTGGCACGGGCATTGCAAAAAATCCATACCTTACTTTTCGCCTAAAAGGCGCAAAAGTGGGCGATAAGCTAGAGACCAATTGGGTAGATAATTTGGGCGAAACAGGCCAAGGCGAGGTTGTGGTTGAGGCGGCCTAAGTAGCGGTATAGATTGTTATAACAAAGGTTTAATCGGCGCTAACTGGTATATTAGCACCTTATTGCGCTTACTTAGTGGCACGTATTGGTCGGGTTTATCAGTCGCTGCATTCCAGCTGTTTTCGGGCTGCATATCGGTTTGTATAGCGCTTTGCACTTGGCTGGCTAAGCTTGGCTCTTCTACAATCACGCCCACTTCAGTGTTTAAATTTTGTGAGCGCGGATCAAAATTAAAGGTGCCAATAAACACGGTTTTGCCATCCACCACCATGGTTTTGGCATGTATTGCAAAACTGGGTGGCTTGGCACTATTAAGCGAAACGTGCGTAAGCACTTGCTGCTTAATTTGTGCATCTGGTTTAAATTCAAAAATTTCAATACCCATTTTTAG
>JANOWA010000242.1:0-1551 GCA_031417675.1 Methylotenera sp. | reverse complement strand
ATTGAGTTGACCGATGCAGACGTGATTGCGGTCATTGAAAAAATGCTCAAACAACGCCGCGATTCGATTGCTGCGTTTGATGGCGCAGGCCGCACTGATTTGGCGGATATTGAAAAATTTGAAGTGAGTGTGCTGCAAGCTTATATGCCAAAACAAATGAGCGATGCTGAAATTAGCACGATTATTGACCAAGTAATTGCTGACTCTGGCGCACAAGGCGCGAAAGATATGGGCAAAGTAGTTGGCCTAGTGAAGCCGCTGGTAGCGGGAATGGCCGATATGGGCAAAGTTTCTGGCCTGATTAAGTCACGTTTAGCTTAAAAAATAAGTGACAAACTAAAGGGAGCGAAAGCTCCTTTTTTATTTTTAGCGGTTTGTGCGATACTTGTTATTTCTACGATAAATCAATTTTTGAGCGAGATGGATAAAGTGCAAGACGCCCAGCGCACAGCGATGAAGACAGTACGTATTGTGTACGGCGAGGATGCGAGCACTGTGCAACGCAGCAATTTATCTTTCGCAGCCCAAAAGTGACTTAGCCAATGATTCCAGAAAGCTTTATTCAAGAGTTATTAAACCGTGTCGATATTGTTGATGTGGTAGATAAATCTGTACCGCTTAAAAAAGCAGGCGCCAACTACTCTGCCTGCTGCCCGTTCCACAATGAAAAATCACCTAGCTTTACCGTCAGCCCCACCAAACAGTTTTATCATTGCTTTGGTTGCGGCGCGCATGGTACGGCGATTGGCTTTTTAATGGAATACGCAGGTTTAAGTTTTATTGAAGCCATTAACGATTTAGCCAAAAATGTTGGCATGATTGTGCCAAAAGAAGACTCCACCCCGCAATCACGCGAGGCGGATGCGCACAATAAAACCATCAAGTTGGGTTTGCAAGAAACGTTGCAGCAAGCCGCTAGTTATTACAAAGCGGAGCTAAAAAACTCGCCGCGTGCGATTGAATATTTAAAAGGTCGCGGTTTAAGCGGCGTGATTGCGGCTAAGTTTCAAATTGGTTACGCGCCTGCAGGCTGGCAAAATTTGCAAAATGTGTTTGCCAATTACGAAAACGAAGCTTTGCAAACTGCAGGCTTGGTGGTGGAGAATGATCAAGGTAAGCGTTATGACCGTTTTCGTGACCGCATTATGTTCCCGATTCACGACCAAAAGGGCCAAGTAATTGGTTTTGGTGGACGCGTGAGTAATAATGAAGATACGCCAAAATATTACAACTCACCCGAAACGCCACTGTTTCAAAAAGGCCACGAGCTGTATGGTTTATTCGTCGCGCGTCGCGCCATTCGTGATGCTGGCAGAGTTTTAGTTGTTGAGGGTTATATGGATGTGGTGGCACTAGCGCAATATGGCATTGAATATGCAGTGGCTGCGCTTGGCACGGCGACTACGCCGTTTCATATTACCAAATTAATGCGCCAAACCGATGAAATTGTATTTTGTTTTGATGGCGATAATGCAGGCCGCACGGCGGCTTGGCGCGCCGCCATGAACGCGCTGCCAGCGTTGACCGATGGCCTAAAACTGCGCTTTTTGT
>JANOWA010000241.1:0-6088 GCA_031417675.1 Methylotenera sp. | reverse complement strand
TTGACTTGCTTGAATTGTGGGGAAAGTAAGTGTGGGTAGTTTGAGATATGGAACTTTCTGTCTATTCTTAATCAGTTTTACCTGATATGAAAATAAGGATTTATAGTGACAGCACATCCATCGTCTGATTATTTGGCAGGTTTAGTCAGAGAGCTGTGTAAATTACCATTGGAAACTGAATGGGTTGAATTTAAGGAAAATGACGCAGAAGCTGAACAAATAGGCGAATACATTTCTGCATTAGCAAATTCCGCTGTTTTGGTTGGTAAAGCTTTTTCTTATATGGTTTGGGGTGTAAACAATAGTAATCACACTTTAACTGGTACAACTTTTTCCCCAAAATCTAAAAAAATTGGGAATGAAGAGTTGGAGAGTTGGCTACTTCATAATTTAGTACCTAAAATTGACTATCGTTTTTATGAGTTAGATTTAGATGAAAAGAAGTTAGTTGTTCTTGAAATCGGGCGTGCTTATCGCCAACCAGTTCAATTCAAAGGTCAAGAGTTTATAAGGGTAGGAACTTATAAGAAAAAATTAAAAGAATTTCCTGAAAAAGAACGCGCGATTTGGCGTTTGTTTGATATTGCGCCATTCGAAAACGGTATTGCACTTGAACATTTGAGTGACGAAAAAGTTCTTGGTTTTATTGACTACCCTTCATATTTTGACTTAATGGAATTACCATTACCAGAAAATCGTAAGTCGATTTTAAGCGCACTTGCGAACGATAGACTTATTTCTAATTGTCCAGCTAGTGGTTGGGATATTACGAATTTAGGGGCAATTTTATTTGCTAAAAGGCTAGATGACTTTCCAGAGTTAAAGCGTAAAGCTATGCGGGTAATAAAGTATGACGGTCAGTCTAGGTCAGGCGGAGGTAAAGAAACAGGGGGTAATAAAGGTTACGCTTGTGGATTTAAAGGCTTGATTGGGTATGTTAATGGACTGCTACCTGCTAATGAAGTAATTGAACAGGCTCTTAGAAAAGATGTGCTTATGTACCCAGAACTGGCGATAAGAGAGTTGGTGGCAAATGCACTTATTCATCAAGATTTTTTTATCAAAGGTACAGGGCCAATGGTGGAGATATTTTCTGATCGTGTTGAAATCACAAATCCAGGCGTACCATTGGTAGATATAAACCGGTTTGTAGATACGCCTCCTAGATCACGAAATGAAGCTCTTGCATCACTAATGCGTCGAATAGGTGTCTGTGAAGAGCGAGGCAGTGGCTGGGATAAAATTGTTTTTCAAACTGAATATTATCAATTACCCGCACCTTTAGCTGAAGCTACAACTGACCATACTAGAGTAGTTCTTTTTGCACATCGCCCTCTAAAAGAAATGGATAAAGAAGACCGTGTAAGAGCCGTTTATTTGCATGCATCTTTGAGATACGTAAATCGACAGGATACAAATAACACTTCTTTGCGGGAGCGTTTCGGAATTGATCAGAAGAATAGTGCTACTGCCTCGAGATTAATAAAAGAAGCAGTTGAAGCAAAAGTGATCTATCCTTATGACTTAAATGCAGCACCTAAAATCATGCGATATATCCCATTTTGGGCTAACTAAAGAGTGGTTGTAAATTTACTTGATGGATACTTGATAAAAATCAATTCGTTTAAAACAATTGTTTTATTTATGTAAACAAAACAATCGTTTATGCTTTGTTTTTTACTTGATAGATTGTTTAAAAGTTTCAGTACAGCCTAATTTGGCTTGCTTATGGTGGCTGCGGAATTCTCGCTTTTAGCACTCAAGACCGCAAGGGTCTCCCCCATTTAACTAAATCAGTAAACTGATAAGTTAAATGCACTAGCATTTCATTTTTTAATTATGGAATACCAAGCACCTTAAGGTACTCCTCAAGCGTGAGGGTAAGCCGTTCTAGCGAGTTATTGACTTCATCCAAATGCGTGTTTGAATCAAGATGTAGCTTTTCTAGTAAGGCTTTGTGTTTTTCAATCGCGTCTACATGTGCATCGAATTTGGTGTTTTTTAATTTCTGCTCGGCCATCGCTAGTGTCTCCTTAGGTAAGTTTATACTATAGCGGTTTTATCGCGCCACAGTTTGTATTAATTTTTTACAGTTAATATTAGCCAAGTAGGGTGGGCAAAACTTGCCCACCGCCACACACCTTGGAAAACACGTGAAGCTGTGGAAATCGCAACCTTAGAATGGATACATTGGT
Source organism: Methylotenera sp. (assembly GCA_031417675.1). GTDB lineage: Bacteria > Pseudomonadota > Gammaproteobacteria > Burkholderiales > Methylophilaceae > Methylotenera_A. Next base: position 3,893 of record JANOWA010000241.1, on the reverse strand, counting down.
TTCACCAGCGCTTGCTAGAGCCTATCGGGCACATAACCCCAGCGGAAGCAGAAGAATGTTATTATAGATTGCTAGCTACAAAAACAAGTGAAGCTGTTTTACTTTAACCAATTGCACTCCACGAAAGTCTGGGTGATTCACTAAGTTTTTAATGATGCAAGCTTTGTAATTAAATTGAAACAGCTGGCGCGCATTTGGTAAAATAACATTTTGTATAATTATTGAAGAGAATATGATGTCTAAAATTATTTTTAAAGCTGGCGAAGCCACCATTTACACCGAAGGCAAAGATGTAACCGCAGCTATGCCAGAAATTTTAATTGGCGCAGTCGATGGTCCAGTTGGCCAAGCATTTGCTAACTTAATGGCGCAAAGCAAAGGTCACACCGCCATGTTTGCGGTGCGCGATATTAATCAATTGGTGCGCCCAGCCTGTATGATGGTGCCGAAAGTAACCTTAAAAGGCAGCACCGATGTTGGGCTGTTTGGCGGCGTGGTGCAGGCAGGCGTGGCCGATGGCATTTTAGACGCAGTGATTGAGGGCATTATCCCTAAAGATTTAGTGAACGATTTATGTATTATTGCCTTATTGTGGATTGACCCTGGTTGCATTGAGCTAGAAAAAGCAGGCACATTAGACAAAGCTGATATGTATAAAAACAATTACGATGCGATTAAATTGGCCTTAAAACGCGCATTAAATGACGAGCCTAGCATTGATGAGTTAATTAAAAATCGCCACACCATTAAACACTGCATGTGGGAAGATAGCTGGGATCAAAAATAGGCGGATTAAAAATAAGCAATAAACAGTATTGACAAAGCCACACGAAGTTTTAAGATGGCTTAAATGGAAAAAACAAGGAGAACGCGATGGCAGAACGCAATGTATGTATGGAGGCATTTGATCGACTTTGTGCGGATGTGAATACGGACAAAAAGTCTGCCGTCGATCAATCTGATTACTGGCTGTTTGAGTTGGGGTTTAGATCAGCAATTGAGGAGTTATTATCGATTGCGGATGCAGGCTCACAAAGCAGAAAGTTTGTATCGCCGCGTTTTCAAATGTTAGCCGATAAAATTTTGGAATCGCGGCCGCATTAAGATTAAGTAAATAATAGCCGACTTGTTCGGCTTTTATTTTGCCAAAAGTCATCGTTTACAGCCCATCATGTAAGGCTATTCGCGTCTAAGCGACTAATGAATCTAACTCATTGAAAGGTGCAAATGGCTAATATTTCAAGACGACAATTTTTAATTTCTGCCGCGGCATTGCCACTAGCTGCCATTATTCCAATACAAGCATTGGCGGCTAGCAGCGTGATACATGAGCTGCAAGGCACTGTTACGGTTAATAAAAAGCCATTAACACGCGCTTCATCCATCAAGAATGGTGATGAAATCATCGTGTCAAAAGACGGAAAATTAGTGTTTAGCATCGGCGACGACGCATTTTTAGTGCGTGGAGGCAGTACGCTACAAGTGTATGCCGAAGAAAATAGCGTGTTGGTGAGTGCGTTAAGATTGGTGAATGGTGCCATGTTAGGCGTTTATGGCAAGCGAAAATCTACCACGCGCATTTATACCGCTACCGCCACGATAGGCATAAGGGGCACGGCAGTATATGTTGCCGTTTCACCACAAAAGTTGTACACCTGCACCTGTTATGGGCATACCGATTTAATGGTCGGCTTAGAGAGTGCAGATGTGATTGCCACGCACCACAACGCGCACGTGGTCACAACTGGCAAAAATGGCGGCTCACAAATGAAAGCGTTCGAAGTGATTGATCATAACGATGACGAACTGAGAATGTTAGAGGCTTTAGTGGGCAGAAAGCCGCTATTCGACCAGCAGCCAGTCGTTTAATATTGCGGTTTTAAGCTTAAGTGTTTGTAAAATATTTCTCACAGGTGTGGGAATCGCCGCGCTAATCGCTTCGTCAATGGGCAGCCAAATCGTGCCTGCTTTCATATTAGGTGCTTGCACCTGAAAAGTTTGCTTGATTACTTGCAAAGGCTGCGGCGTTATCGCCAGTTTAAAATGTGTAAAAACGTGATTCACAATAGCTAGCGGTTCGTCAGATTCAACTGCTAGCCCAAATTTACTTTTTGCAACTTCACTCGCAATTTCGAGTGCGCCAATTTCTGGCAAACTCCACAGCCCAGCCCAAATGCCTGTTTGTGGACGTTTTTCTAGCAATACTTCATTTTTGTTTATAAAAACTAACATGGTCGTGCTTTTTTCTGGCAATGTTTTACGCGGTTTTGGCGTTGGTAATGTGCTGACGAGGTTTTTGGCTAAAGCCACACAGCTAGCATTAACGGGGCATGCAGGACACTTTGGCTTGGATCGCGTGCAAAGCGTTGCGCCTAAATCCATCAAACCTTGCGTGTAAGCAATACTATTATCATGAGGATTTTCACGCTCGGCAATTTGCCATAATTGTTGTGCGATTTTTGGTGCGCCAGTATAGCCCGCAATATTAAAATGCCGCGCAAATACGCGCTTCACATTGCCATCTAATATGGGCTGTGGAGCATTTAAGGCAAAGGTTGAGATTGCCGCCCCAGTAGAGCGACCAATGCCTGGCAAGCTTAAAATATCATCAAATTGGGTCGGGAAAACGCCATCAAAATCATCGACAATTTTTTGCGCCGCATTGTGTAAATTGCGCGCGCGGGAGTAGTACCCTAGCCCGCTCCAACTTTGCAAAACTGCCTCTTGGCTAGCGTTTGCCAACGCGGCAATAGTAGGAAAGCGCTGCATAAAATTGCCGTAATAGCCAACAACGGCGGCCACTTGCGTTTGTTGCAGCATAATTTCTGAAACCCAAATGGCATAAGGGTCAGTTGTGCTTTGCCAAGGTAAATCGTGGCGACCATGCTGTTTTTGCCAAGCAATAATGGCATCGGCAAAAACAGTCATGGTTAGAATTTAAGCAATTTTTTCAGTTTATCTTTGGCTTTGTCTTCAACTGATTTTGGTGCTTCTGCAGGCGCAGCGCCTGCATCTGCGGGTGTTGTAGGGGCAGCAGCAGGTGCGTTAGGATCGGCAGGTACCGCAGGTTTTTTCTTACCTAACAAGCCTTTTAAGCCTTCTACTTTATCGCCGCCAAGCAATTCTTTTACCGCAGCACCTTTTTCGCCGCCCACTTTATCTAGCACACTGGATTTAGCCAGTGCGGTAGCAACCGCAGCGTAATCTAGGTTATATTTTGGGTCGGCAAACGTGCCACTAATTTTGACAGGAATCGCGATGCCGCTTAAGCTATCCAGTTCATCGCCGCCTTGGCCTTTAAGCGATTTCACCACAGTTGGTTTGGCAACGTAGTTAATACGCTCGTTGCCAATATCAATATCACCTTTGCTATCGCCTTTAGAAAGCCGTAACACAGGCGCTTTCATGGCTAAATCTTCGTTGTGTGCAACGCCATTTTTAATATCAAACGTGGCGGTCAGCTCGCTAAAATCGGTTTTTTTGGTTTTATCTGCATTTATCGCGTCTTTACTTTTAAAAATGTTCACCTTGCTTTTAAGGTCGCGAATACCGCCTGCAATATCCACGCCCTTTAGCGCGCCATCGGCCAAATTAAGTGAGGCATTGCCTTGCAAACCTTTTTTAAGTGCGCCAACCGTATTGCCAGCAGTTGTCACGTCCACATTCACAGTACCTGTGCCACTCAGCATGTCATTTTTAATCGCATCAACCAATAGCGGGCCGACCGAGACGCCTTTCATGTTTTGCTTGAATGCGATGCTGGGCGTGGCGCGCGCGTCAACCCTTAGCGTGCCGCTCATGCTGCCGTTATACAAATTAGCCGCGAATGGTGACAACGTGGCAATGCCCTCACCTGCTTTTAAGCCAAGGTTCACATTTTCGGTTTTAACATT
>JANOWA010000240.1:0-3944 GCA_031417675.1 Methylotenera sp. | reverse complement strand
ATCTTTAATTGCAGCGTCATCTTGCACTTTACGTGCGCCGCCGATTAACAATTCTGCGCCTTCATCTTGACCAATTTTCATGTAGCTCATGATTTTTTCTACTTGCTCTTGCGACGCTTGTGCCCCAACCATGGTGTTCATGTCTAAAGGACTGCCCTGTGTTACCACTTTTACGCGCTCTAACACGCGAGCCATAAATTTGTCGTAAATGGATTCTTGAATCAATGCACGTGATGGGCAAGTACAGACCTCACCTTGGTTCACTAAGAACAATACCAAGCCTTCAATAGCTTTGTCGAAGTATGCGTCATCTGCATCCATAATATCTTCAAAGAAGATGTTAGGTGATTTTCCGCCTAATTCTAGAGTAACTGGAATTAGGTTTTGTGAGGCATACTGCATAATCAAGCGGCCAGTTGAAGTCTCGCCTGTAAATGCGATTTTAGCGATGCGTTTGCTGCTGGCGAGTGGTTTGCCAGCCTCTAAGCCGAAGCCGTTAACCACGTTTAGCACGCCTGCGGGCAGTAAGTGACCAATTAACTCCAACAATACCAAGATTGAAGCGGGTGTTTGCTCTGCTGGTTTTAGTACCACGCAATTACCTGCGGCTAAAGCTGGCGCTAATTTCCAAACCGCCATTAAAATAGGAAAGTTCCAAGGAATAATTTGACCCACCACGCCTAGTGGCTCATGAAAGTGATACGCAACAGTGGTTTCATCAACCTCGCACACTGAGCCTTCTTGCGCGCGAATACAACCTGCAAAATAACGGAAGTGATCAATCGCTAATGGAATATCCACATAAGTGGTTTCGCGCAATGGTTTACCGTTGTCGATGGTTTCGGCAATTGAAATTTGCTCTAAATTCGCTTCCATCACATCAGCGATTTTGTTCAAAATAACTGCGCGCGCCGCGTATGAGGTTTTGCCCCAAGCATCTTTAGCGGCGTGAGCAGCGTCAAGCGCTAAATTCACGTCTTCTTCAGTTGAGCGGGCGATTTGGCAAAAGTTTTTACCAGTAACTGGACTCACGTTATCAAAATATTGGCCTTTAACTGGGGCAACCCATTTACCGCCAATATAATTACTGTATTTGGCTTTATAAGGGTGTTTTACACCTAAGCCAGAAAGGGTGTCTAAACTTGCACTACTTACTTTGTTATCGCTGTCCATGCTAACTCCTGTAGTTATTCTGCTGTTAATAGTGTATTTCTATGCTCAATCCCGCATTTTTTGACTCATTATTTTAATTGTCCCAAGCGCCAACTCAATTGCGTGCAATCCAAACAAACAAAAGGCTTGCATACAATAAGCTCGAACTAAACAATAAACCTTAGTGCAGGGTAAATCAAGTATAAATGCTAATTAATTGTAAGTTTTAGTGCATTATTTGGCAAAAACAATTTGTAAAAAACAGTTGCTTGCAGTGGCGCGTATCATGCTCATACGATATAGTTTGTGCCGTGGCTGTATTTGACCCCTTTAGCGGGTTTTTTTAGATTGAGATAGAGATTAAGTTTATTTATGCCTAATTCAACTGCAAGCTTTGGCATTACAACGAGAGAGTTTTGGCATAAACTGAGTCAGCCAACTGACTCCACGCTGAGTAATGCGATTTTAGCGATATTGGTATTTGCAGAAAGTATCGTGTGTGTGTTTTGGATTTTTACACTATCGGGCTTAGGCGAGGGCTACGCCACTATGGCGCTAGTACCCTACATTTATATTATTGTTTCTTATGTCAGCTTATTAATTTTCTATCGCAGCAAGCGCTTTGAATATTTTACGTTCACCCAATTAGTGATGCTGCTGGTGATGCCGTTTTTTATGCAATGGGTGATTGGCGGTTACGAGGCGTCAAGCGGTATCGCCATTTGGGCTATTTTGTCGCCGATAGGCGCGTTGATGATATTAGGTACAAAACAATCAACGCCATGGTTTGTGCTTTTTTTATTGCTTGCAGCCTTATCTTGGAAGCTCAATTACTTGTTTAGTGGTAATTCAATGCCCATACCTGCCAATATTAAAGACACCTTTTTCTTAATGAACATCATTGGCACAGCCTGTATTTTATATGCGGTGATGCGTTATTTTCAAAGTCAAAAAGAGCGCACATTGCTAGCGCTTAATCTAGAGCAGGCGCGCTCAGAGCGGTTGTTGCTGAATATTCTGCCCAAATCGATTGCTAATCGCTTAAAAAATAACGATATGCGCATTGCCGATAGCCACGAAGCGGTGACGATTTTATTTGCCGACATTGTTGGGTTTACCGTCATGACGGCCTCTATGCCGCCTGCCGAGCTGGTTGATTTGCTCAGCCAATTATTTTCGCGTTTTGATCGCTTAGCCGATCAGCATGATTTAGAAAAAATTAAAACGATTGGCGATGGCTACATGGTTGTAGGCGGCGCGCCAATGGGGCGGGCTGACCATGCTTTGGTGATTGCGCAACTGGCCTTGGAGATGCAGCAAGCGTTAGCTTTGTTTAATGCGCAAACTGGCCATCATTTGCAAATGCGCATTGGCATTAGTAGCGGTGCGGTGGTTGCAGGCGTGATTGGCACCAGTAAATTTGCCTATGATATTTGGGGTGACCCTGTGAATATGGCGAGCCGTATGGAAAAAACAGGCTTGCCCGATACGATACAAGTCAGTGAATTTACTTATCATCTGCTAAAAGCCCACCACACATTAGAATCGCGCGGCCTAATAGAAATAAAAGGCAAAGGCAAAGTGAATACTTATCTACTTAAACGCTAAACCGTGCTAATAACTAGCAAGCTAAAACAAAACTAGAGGGCTTATTCAGATATAGGTTATATCGCTCAAATCGACTATAATTTGCCAGCCAAAAATTGGTCAGCAGTCATAACCCCGCGGAGAGCTGGATGAGCGGTTTAAGTCACCACCCTGGAAAGGTGGCACAGGGGCAACCTTGTCGCGAGTTCGAATCTCGCGCTCTCCGCCAAAAGCTAGTGAAAGCTTTCCATCTCGTCTAGATCTTCGGTAATATCGTGGTGCTTAACACCTTTGCCAGCGCGACTTTCATCGGCATCGTAATCTTCATATTCATCGCCTGCTAAGTCTTCAAGCATTTGATCGAGTAATTTAGCTTTATCGACACTTGTTTTTGTTGTACTAGGCATATTAAACCAATCCTTTCTGTTTCGTTATTACCAGCATATTGCTGTAATAAACATTAAGCATTTTACGTGCCATATGTTTATGTGTAGTATTTAACCTATGAATAAAATAGTAGAAAACGCGCCAGTTGCCCCCACGCTAAAGCAAGCTTTTTGGTATTGGCTAAAGCTGGGGTTTATTAGCTTTGGCGGGCCTGCTGGGCAAATTGCTATTATGCACACTGATTTGGTGGAGAATAAACGCTGGATTTCTGAAAAACGGTTTTTGCATGCGCTCAATTATTGCATGGTGCTGCCTGGGCCAGAGGCGCAGCAATTAGCTACTTACATCGGCTGGCTGATGCATAAAACGCGCGGCGGCTTGCTTGCGGGCGGTCTCTTTGTGTTGCCGTCGCTGTTTATTTTAATGCTTCTCAGCACTATTTATATGCGTTTTGGCGATGTGCCTGCAGTAGCTGGCGTGCTGTATGGCATTAAACCAGCGGTAGTGGCGATTGTGCTATTTGCGGCTTATCGAATTGGCTTGCGCGCCTTGAAAAATAAGGCCTTGTGGGCGATTGCCGCCGTTTCATTTTTGGCGATTACGCTGCTCAAATTGCCGTTTCCGCTGATTGTTGGTTTAGCCGCGCTGATTGGTTATTTGGGCAATCGTTTTGTGCCGACTTTATTTGCCAGCGGTGGTGGTCATGAAGCGGCTGATAAAAGTTTTGGAAAAGCCGTCATTGATGACGACACGCCAACACCTGCGCATGCACATTTTAGCTGGCGCGGATTTTTTAAGTTTTTATTGATTGGGTTAGT
>JANOWA010000239.1:0-5418 GCA_031417675.1 Methylotenera sp. | reverse complement strand
TTTATTTGCGATGAATGCGTTGATTTATGCAACGACATCATCAAAGAAGAAGTACAAAGCCTTAGCGACATCAAGCCTACTGACAAGTCCCTACCTACACCACAAGAAATTTGCGCGATTTTAGACCAATATGTGATTGGCCAGACGCAAGCTAAAAAGAACCTATCCGTCGCGGTTTACAATCACTATAAGCGCCTTGGTCACAATCATATTTCGCAAAATACGGTGAAAGATGATGTCGAGATTCAAAAAAGTAATATTTTACTGATTGGCCCGACAGGTTCGGGCAAAACATTACTGGCGCAAACATTAGCGCGCATGTTAGATGTGCCGTTTGTAATGGCCGATGCAACTACCCTGACCGAAGCAGGTTACGTGGGTGAAGATGTCGAAAACATTATGCAAAAATTATTGCAAAAATGTGATTACGACATCGAAAAAGCGCAGCGCGGCATCGTCTATATTGACGAAGTGGATAAAATTTCACGCAAATCAGAAAATGCTTCAATCACGCGCGATGTGTCGGGCGAGGGCGTGCAACAAGCCTTGCTCAAACTCATTGAAGGCACAGTGGCCTCAGTGCCGCCACAAGGCGGTCGTAAGCACCCAAATCAAGAATTCGTACAGTTAGATACGACTAATATCTTGTTTATCTGCGGCGGTGCGTTTGATGGCTTAGATAAAGTCATCCGCAGAAGAAGCGAAAAAGGCGGCATTGGTTTTGGTGCAGAAGTAAAAAGTAAAGAAGATGCCAACGACATTGGCAAAATATTACAAGAAGTCGAGCCAGAAGATTTGATTAAATTTGGTTTAATTCCAGAGTTTATTGGCCGTTTACCAGTCGTTGCTACGCTAGAAACGCTAGACGAAAAAGCGCTGTTGACGATTTTGACAGAACCAAAAAATGCGTTAACAAAACAATACATTAAGCTGTTTAAAATGGAAGGTGTAGATTTAGAATTTAGAGAATCGGCCTTGCATTTAATTGCACAAAAAGCCTTAGAACGCAAAACGGGCGCGCGCGGCTTGCGCTCGATTATGGAACATTCGCTACTGGAAGTGATGTACGATTTACCTTCAATTGAAAACCTAAGCAAAGTGGTGATTGATGAAGGCACGATTAAAGGTGATTCGCAGCCCATTTTGATTTATCAAGATGCGCCAAAAGCTGCCGAAGCAGCAAGTAAGTAGGCCAGTTACTTTCTAGTTTGGACTTTTAAGTCGGATTTTCGGCTTAAAAGAAACATACTCGTTTTAAATCCACAATCTAAAAAACAATACCAACAAGACTATTGCATTTAAAACTGAGTGATTTATAGTGTTTATATGGCTATAAGCGCTAATTTAATGGCTTTAGCTCTTGAAGTATCAAAGAATGTTCCCCACTTAAAAGCATTGGTATTATTGACCATTGTGAATTTGAAGTGAAATTGAAAGTATTTTATGACCGAACAGGCTTTGCAAGAAGATTCAACTAACCCTAATCAGCCAACGCAGCACGGTATGATGCCGCTACTGCCCTTGCGCGATGTGGTGGTATATCCACATTTGGTTATCCCCTTGTTTGTTGGCCGCACTAAATCGGTTAGGGCTTTAGAAATTGCCTCTGAAGGCAATAAAAAAATCTTATTAGTTGCACAAAAGTCCGCCAATAAAGACGAGCCAGATGCGGAAGATTTATACAGCATTGGCACCATGGCTACTGTGTTGCAAATGCTTAAATTGCCCGACGGCACAGTAAAAGTGCTGGTAGAAGGCTTGTATCGCGTGCGTGTTTCTGAGTTTGTGGAAACCGAAGAATGCTTTTTGGCTAAAGCCGAAAAAGTGGAAGATCCACAAGAAGATGACAGCGAGACCGAAGCTTTAATGCGTACGGTTTTCACGCAGTTTGATCAATACGTTAAGCTCAACAAAAAAATCCCGCCCGAGATTTTAACTTCGCTGGCAACGATTAACGACGCCAGTCGCTTGGCTGACACCATTTCTGCTCATCTAACCCTGAAACTAGAAGAAAAACAAAAAATCCTCGAAATGCTCAGTGTAACTGAGCGCTTGGAACATTTGCTACACTTGATGGAATCTGAAATTGATATTTTACAGGTAGAAAAACGCATTCGCGGCCGTGTCAAACGCCAGATGGAAAAAAGTCAGCGTGAATATTATTTGAATGAGCAAGTTAAAGCCATTCAAAAAGAGTTGGGCGAGCAAGATGAAAATGCCGAAATGGATGAGCTTGAAGCGCGCATTAAAAACTCTGGCATGACTAAAGAAGCGCATGCAAAAGTCAATGCCGAGCTTAAAAAGCTCAAAATGATGTCGCCAATGTCAGCTGAAGCCTCTGTGGTGCGCAATTATATTGACACCTTGGTTGGCTTGCCTTGGAAGCGCAAAACTAAAATCAGTAAAAACCTGCAAACGGCCATGGATATTTTGGACGAAGACCATTATGGACTAGAAAAAGTCAAAGAACGTATCGTTGAGTATTTAGCCGTACAACAACGCGTGGGCAAGCTAAAAGCGCCTATTTTGTGCTTGGTTGGCCCGCCAGGCGTGGGTAAAACCTCGCTAGGGCAAAGCATCGCCAAAGCCGTTAATCGCAAATTTGTGCGCATGGCCTTGGGCGGCGTGCGCGACGAAGCGGAGATCCGCGGCCACAGGCGCACTTATATTGGCTCAATGCCAGGTAAAGTGCTGCAAAGCATGGCTAAAGTGGCGGTTAAAAATCCATTATTTTTACTGGATGAAGTCGATAAAATGGGGCAAGATATGCGCGGTGATCCATCGTCTGCGCTACTAGAAGTGCTTGATCCCGAGCAAAACCACACCTTTGCCGATCATTATATTGAAGTGGAATACGATTTATCTGACGTGATGTTTGTGGCAACTGCTAATACCATGAATATTCCTGCACCACTTTTAGACCGCATGGAAATTATTCGTTTAGCGGGTTATACCGAAGACGAAAAAATCAATATCGCCATGAAATATTTGCTGCCAAAACAGCTTAAAACACATGGCTTAAAGCCGACTGAAATTAATATTTCAGAGTCTGTGGTTCGCGACATTGTGCGTTATTATACGCGTGAGGCGGGTGTGCGCAGGCTAGAGCAAGAAATTGCCAAGGTTTGCCGTAAAGTGGTTAAAGAACTACTGCTGAATCTTACCGAGGCTAAAAAACCACGCCGCGTAAAAGGTGTTGCGAGCGAGGCTGCGAATGAAGCTGCACCTGAAAAAGCCGTAAAAAAAATCAATGTCGCTTCTAAAAATCTAGAAAAATACCTAGGCGTTTATCGCTATGACTACGGCGTAGCCGCAAAAGACAATCAAGTCGGACAAGTCACTGGGTTGGCTTGGACATCGGTGGGCGGCGAATTGCTAACCATTGAAGCAGTGATGCTGCCTGGTAAAGGTAAAACTATTACGACTGGTAAACTGGGCGATGTGATGCAAGAATCGGTGCAAGCTGCGATGAGCGTGGTACGCAGCCGCGCTAAACGCTTGGGCATTGCAGAAGACTTTTACGAGAAAAAAGACATTCACATTCACCTGCCAGAAGGCGCTACACCTAAAGATGGCCCAAGTGCAGGTATTGGCCTTACTACGGCATTGGTTTCTGTGTTAACGGGCATTCCCGCGCGTGCCGATGTGGCCATGACAGGGGAGATTACCTTACGCGGCGAAGTGCTGCCGATTGGTGGCTTAAAAGAGAAGTTGCTAGCAGCGCATCGCGGCGGCATTAAAACCGTGCTGATACCTGAAGCCAACGTAAAAGACTTGGTTGAAATACCAGAGAATATTAAAAACCATTTGCAAATTCACCCCGTCAAGTGGATTGATCAAGTACTAGAACTGGCCTTAGAAACCATGCCGCAGCCACTTGAAGAAAAGCCAGTCGAAATTGCTGCAGTAGTGGCAGAAGCACCTACAGATGCTAACACCGCGATCACGCATTAAGTTAAGGCGTTGATTTTGGCTCGTCAGCATATTTATTTACATTTATTACGCTAAATCGGCCGCAAAGCCTTGACACAGGCTGTTGTGGCTTGCTATAAAGTCATAACAGGATGTGCCTGTTATTTTAAGTTAATAACATTAGAGGGGATTACTCGTGAATAAATCAGAATTGATTGATGATATTGCAAAGTCAGCTGGCATTTCAAAAGCTTCTGCAGGGCGTGCATTAGATGCAACAACCGCATCTATTACTAAAGCCTTGAAAAAAGGTGGTTTAGTGACTTTAATTGGTTTCGGTTCATTTTATGTAGGCAAGCGTGAAGCGCGCAATGGCCGTAATCCTCGCACTGGCGCAACAATTGCCATTAAAGCGGCAAATTCTCCTAAGTTTAGGGCTGGTAAAGCGCTTAAAGATGCTGTAAACTAATGGACTTTACTGGTTAAGCAATTAATCAGTCGTTGTAGTTAAAAGCCAGTTTAAAAACAGGCTTTAGTTATAAAGCAGGTTAAGTTAAATGTAAGCTTTATCGGTGTAATAGGTAAAGCTTTCGGGGTGCTTAGCTCAGTTGGTAGAGCGTCGCCCTTACAAGGCGAATGTCAGCGGTTCGACCCCGTTAGCACCCACCAATAAAAACACATATTGCCTCAAGGTTGATTAAAGAGTGCTAGAATTTTTTAGCACTTTTTTATTTTCAGTGGATTTATGATGGTTATTTGGTAATACGTTAAAGCAACAAAAACTGGAGTGGTAGTTCAGTTGGTTAGAATACCGGCCTGTCACGCCGGGGGTCGCGGGTTCGAGTCCCGTCCACTCCGCCAATTATATGTTTTAGGAAGTCCTAAGCAGTACAAAAACCAGCCTAAGTGCTGGTTTTTTATTGCCTTTTTGTTTTACAGCGTCTAATATCGTCTTATTCAATCCAAAATGATTGGGGGTACATGTGGGGGTATTTCAAAATATCCCAAAACAAGATACCCCCAAATTGGCTGAAAAGGGGCGTAGATATGGCTTTAACTGATGCAACCGTTAAGACTGCGAAACCAAAAGAAAAAGATTACAAGCTAGGTGATGCTGGCGGACTTTATTTATTAGTGAGAAAAGCAGGCGGCAAACTATGGCGCATGAAATATCGCTATGACGGTAAAGAGAAACTTTTAAGTTTTGGCGCTTATCCTGCAATATCGCTATTAAAGGCTAGAAAGCTACGCGATGATGCGCGTGAAGTGCTTGCAGATAATCGAGACCCAAACGAATCACAAAAAGCTGATAAAGCCGAAAGTGAGATAAACAAACAACACACGTTTGAGTTTTGGGCGCAACGTTGGTTATTACATTGGCAAAACGACAAAAGCCCTTTTCATGTGGCTAGTACGCAGCGCAGGCTAGAAAAAGACATTTACCCCGCCATAGGCAATATGCCAATGACTAGCATCGATGCGATGCACATTGCAGATATTATGCGG
>JANOWA010000238.1:0-1956 GCA_031417675.1 Methylotenera sp. | reverse complement strand
CACCATCGGCATCCGCTGGCCAGTTGTCAACATCGGTGGTGGTCATTAATTGGCCGCCTTGCGCAATACCGGTGATTAGCACTGGTTTTAAATTGGCGCGCGCGGCATAGACAGCAGCCGAATAGCCAGCAGGGCCTGAGCCTAGAATAAGAAGTTTTTGGTGACGAGATGACATTGCAGATTGCTTTCTTTGCTTAGAGTGATTGTGATAGAAAAGTGGTGATCATTTGCTTAATTTCAAGTATTAAGACAGTAGGTTTTGACAATGTCTTAAAAGGGAGTTAGTTTAATTGTTAGATTTTAAATTTATGACACACTTTACGCAATTTGATTTTGCTATAATTAGTAAATAATTTTTAATCGCAATCATCTATTTTAAAAGGTTTGTAATCGTTTGTTTTTTAATAAAAAATCGTCAGCAGTCAATGGTCGTTTAGAAACGCCAAAAACTCCACTACAGCTAAAACACGAGCAAAAGCACGCGCATTTACTGCGCGAGGCTTGGTGGTTGGGCTTGGTGCTGGTGGGCATTTATTTGGCGGTTATCTTATTTACCTATTATAAGCAAGATCCGTCTTGGTCGCATATGGCGTCGGATAACACTGCGATTCGCAATGCAGGCGGGTCGGTGGGTGCTTGGGTTTCAGATATGTTGTTGTATTTATTCGGTTTTTCGGCGTGGTGGTGGGTAGTGTTGGCGTTTTATAGTATGTGGTTAATCTATTTGCAATTAGAGCGCACGATTTCCGAGCGTCCATTTTTGGTATTCAACTTAGTTGGTTTTAGCTTGCTACTAGTCGCATCAAGCAGCTTGGAAGCTGGCCATTTAATTACATTGCCTGCCACACTGCCATTGGGCGCAGGCGGTATGCTCGGCAATGCAGTAGATAGTGGGCTACGTGGCATGTTTGGTTATGCGGGTTCTACCATGCTATTGCTGCTTTTATTTGCTGTTGGTTTTAGTTTGTTTACGGGTTGGTCGTGGATTATGATGACCGAAAAACTAGGTTTTGGCTTAACAAGCGCTTACCAATGGGCATTAAATAAATATGTCGATTGGCACGATAGAAAAGCGGGCAAAGTGGTTGAACAAAGGCGTGAAGAATTTATTGATGCCGAGCGTAAACGCACCGAAGACCGCGCGCCTGTTGAGATTAAAGCGCCCATAGTTGAGATTGCGCAAAGTGCGCGCGTGCAAAAAGAAAAACAAACCGCGCTGTTTGTCACCGATCAAGACTCAACTTTGCCGCCGCTGCACTTGTTAGATGTAGCTAATAATACGGTTGAGCTGCCATCGGCTGATACGCTCGATTTCACCTCGCGCTTGATTGAGCGCAAGCTCATCGATTTTGGCATTGAGGTGAAAGTGATTTCTGCGCAGCCAGGTCCTGTGATTACGCGCTTTGAGTTTGAGCCCGCTGCAGGCGTAAAAGGTAGTCAAATCACCAATTTAGCGCGCGATTTAGCCCGCGCACTGTCGGTGGTGAGCATTCGTGTGGTAGAGACGATTCCAGGCAAAAGTTGCATGGGGCTAGAGATACCCAATGCTAAACGCCAAATGGTATTTTTGTCTGAAATTATGGGCAGTCAAGTGTACGCCGATATGCATTCGCCTATTGCGATTGCCATGGGTAAAGATATTGCAGGCAAGCCAGTGGTGGCCGATTTAGCCAAAATGCCGCATGTGTTGGTGGCGGGTACCACGGGTTCGGGCAAATCAGTGGCGATTAATGCGCTGATTTTAAGCTTTTTATATAAATCTGAAGCGTCCAAAGTACGCATGATTTTAATCGACCCCAAAATGCTCGAGCTTTCGGTGTATGAAGGCATTCCGCATTTGCTGGCGCCAGTAGTCACCGATATGCGCCAAGCCGCAAACGCGCTCAACTGGTGCGTGGCCGAGATGGAGCGGCGTTATAAACTGATGTCTAGTTTAGGTGTGCGTAATTTGGCGGG
>JANOWA010000237.1:0-2162 GCA_031417675.1 Methylotenera sp. | reverse complement strand
AATGCTGGCTTCACTTCTGCTTCGTTGTACCTTTTCACGCCATCCATAATTTCTTTGTGCGCTTCTTCAATATCAACCCAGCCTTCAATTTTCACCCATTTGCCTTTGTCTAAATCTTTGTAATGCTCAAAAAAGTGCGCGATCATTTCTAAGCGCCAAGGTGATACATCTTTGTAAGTTTTTTGGTAAGCGTATAAACCACACACTTTTTCAATCGGCACTGCCAGCAATTTACCGTCGCCACCTGCCTCATCAGTCATTTGTAACATACCTAACGCACGGCAGCGCACCACTACGCCAGGTAACAGCGGCACTGGCGTAATTACCAAAACATCCACAGGGTCGCCATCATCAGCCAAGGTGTGCGGAATGTAGCCGTAGTTACACGGGTACTGCATCGAAGTACCCATAAAGCGATCGACGAACAGCGCGCCTGTTTCTTTATCGACTTCATATTTCACAGGATCGCCCTGCATGGGAATCTCGATAATCACGTTAAAATCGTGTGGTAAATCTTTGCCTGAAGGTACTAAGTTTAATGACATTTTAAAGATTGCCTATTATTTGAAAGGCGCAATTATATGCCAAGATTGTTGCTAGATTGTTGCAAATTTTAGGCTTGTTACTTTTTAGCGAAGGTATTCCACAGTTTTTTTAGCAAAACAACCGCAATGACCATTGCCAAACCTAACACGGTGATTAAGCCTAAATGTGTTTTAACGACTGGAATATTGCCAAAAAAGTAACCCGCCAACACACAAACCAGCACCCAAATAACCGATCCAACTGCGCTGGCGCGTACAAATTTAGTAAAGCTCATGTTACTAACACCCGCCAAAAACGGTGCTAAGGTACGAATCACGGGCAAAAATAAGGAGATTAAAAAACTTTTTTCGCCATTTTTTTCAAAAAAAGCATGCGTTTTATCTAGCGCAGTTTGATTTGGCCATTTTAAATACACC
Organism: Methylotenera sp.; assembly: GCA_031417675.1. Classification (GTDB taxonomy): domain Bacteria; phylum Pseudomonadota; class Gammaproteobacteria; order Burkholderiales; family Methylophilaceae; genus Methylotenera_A. The sequence goes on along the minus strand of JANOWA010000237.1, from coordinate 1,200 downwards.
ACAAAAAACTTCTGCCCCACCGTGCTGCCCAGCCAATAACCCGTTAAGTTGCCTAAAAAAGCCGCAATCATTAACACGGGCAATAACAACCAAATACTAAGCCCCGCCGCCGCCCAAGCAGCGCCGCACACGAATAAAAGCGGGTTGCTTGGCAAAAAGAAAAACGGCAACACGCCAATTTCCAAATAAATAACCGCAAACAAAATTACATATACCAAACTTGCGTGCAGCAAAATCAGCTCGGGTAAATGCTGATCAAAATCTAAAATCATCTGCCATGTTTGCATCAAAAGCTGCATCATATTTGGGGTTCCACTCTACAAGCCGCGATAATATCTGTCGGCGTTAATTTAAGCGCCCAGTATAACAGCATGGGGATGATGATAAGCTCGTCCAATTGACCAATCACTGGCAAAAAATCTGGGATTAAATCGAATGGCATCAGCAAATAACCAATTGCTAGCCATAACAAGGCTTTGGCTAATTTAGGTGTTCGCGGGTGTTGTTGCAGGCGGCGATAAAAGGCAAACTCTGCTTTGAGTTTTGCAGCTATTTGACTTAGTTTGTCGCGCAAACCCATTATTGTGCGAGCTTGCTGCCTGTTAACTTTTCAAACGCTTCTAGGTATTTTTCGCTGGTGCGCTTTGCCACATCATCAGGTAATGCGGGTGCTGGCGGTGCTTTGTTCCAATGAATGCTTTCTAACCAATCACGCACATATTGCTTATCGTAACTGGGCGGGTTGCTACCCACTTTATAGGTTTGGGCAGGCCAAAAGCGTGATGAATCGGGCGTTAATACTTCATCCATCACATGCAAAACGCCGTTATTATCTAAGCCAAATTCAAACTTGGTGTCGGCAATAATAATGCCTTTAGTTAGCGCATATTCGGCGGCCTCGGTGTAAAGTTGAATTGCCACTTTTGCCACTTGCGCGGCCATATTTTTTCCGATTAAAACTTCTACTTGTGCGATGCTAATATTTTCATCATGCTCGCCAACGGCGGCTTTAGATGATGGCGTAAATATTGGGCTTGGTAGCTTAGAGGCTTCTTGTAAGCCAGCAGGCAAAGATATGCCACAAACCGTACCTTTTTGTTGATATTCTTTCCAACCACTACCAACTAAATAGCCGCGCACGATGGCTTCTATTGGCAGGGCTTTGAGCTTTTTCACGACGACAGCGCGGCTACCTAATTG
>JANOWA010000236.1:0-3534 GCA_031417675.1 Methylotenera sp. | reverse complement strand
CCAACATGGCGGCATTGGCGGCGTTTTAGATAAATTTAAAGCAGGCGGCTTAGGCGATGCGGCGGCTTCTTGGGTTGGCAAAGGCGAGAATATGCCAGTTTCTGCTGATCAAATCTCCAGCGTGTTAGGCAGCGGTGCAATTGCTGAAATGGCTGCAAAATTTGGTATTGACTCAGCCACATTAAGTGCGCAAATTGCAGAGCATTTACCAACAGTAGTAGATAAAATGACGCCTAATGGCGCGGTAGAAGCGGATTCTGGCAATATTTTATCAACTGTTTTAGGCATGTTTAAATAAGCTAAATACTGTCACAAAAGTTTGAACATAAAGGGTGCGCAAGCGCCCTTTATTGTTTTTCTCGTTACACTTATGTTTTTTTAAAATTTTAAGCTGCCCTTTAGTGTTTTATAAGCTGTTAAAATAACGATATGGATTTAATATTATTACTCAAAGCCCTCATTTTAGGGCTGGTAGAAGGCGTTACCGAATTTTTGCCAATTAGCAGCACAGGGCATTTAATTATCGCGGGCGATTTGCTGAACTTTAACGACGAAAAAGGCAAAATTTTCGAAATCGTGATTCAGCTTGGCGCAATTTTAGCGGTTTGCTGGGCGTATCGCGCCAAAATCGGCCATGTGCTTGCAGCCACAAATGAAAAATCATCACAACAGCTTATTGTGAATTTGAGCTTGGCTTTTTTACCTGCAGCATTACTTGGCTTAGCTTTTCATCACCAAATTAAACACTATTTGTTTTCGCCGATTACCGTTGCTTGCGCCTTAATCATGGGCGGAATTGCTATTTTAATCATTGAGCGTATTGCGCCACAACCCAATATTGACGTGGTAGATGGCATGGATTGGCAGCACGCGCTTAAAATTGGGTTTGCACAAACTGCCGCGCTTTTTCCTGGTGTTTCGCGTTCTGGGGCAACGATTTTGGGCGGCATGCTGTTTGGCTTATCGCGCAGTGCGGCGACTGAATTCTCGTTTTTTTTAGCGATTCCCATCATGTTTGCGGCCACCGCATTTGAGCTGCTTTCTAACTACAAGCTATTTTCTTGGCAAGATGTCGATTTATTTGCGGTCGGTTTTATTACCGCGTTTATATCGGCTTTATTGGTGATTAAGCTATTTATTCGCTACGTGGCAAAGCACAATTTTACTGGCTTTGCGTGGTATCGCATTGTTTTTGGCATCATTGTGTTGGCTTATTATTGGCGAACCAATTAAATAGCGATACGTCCCAATTTAATACATTCAGGTGTAAAATAAACTTTAGTTTTTAGCGGAAACTCATCATGAACAAACTCATTAAATACGCGCTTTACGGCATTATTGGCATTATCGCTTTGGTGTTGATGGTCGCTGGCTATTTTGCCGCGACTTTTAACCCCAATGATTACAAAGATGAGATTATCAAGCTGGTTAAAGATAAAAAAACGCGCACGCTGCATATTGATGGCGACATCAAGCTAACGTATTGGCCGAAAATTGGTGCCGATTTGGGTAAACTCTCACTTTCTGAACACCAGTCTGAACAAGAGTTTGCCTCGGTCAACAGCGTAAAAGTATCGCTTGCCGTAATGCCGCTGCTTAAAAAAGAGCTGGTCGTTGATACCGTTTATGTGGACGGCGCCAAGGCCAATGTAATCAAAAATAAGGATGGCAAATTTAACTTTGATGATTTACTGAGTAAAGAGGAATCGTCGAACATTAAATTTGATATTCAAGGCGTGAATATCACCAACTCTGAAGTGCGCTACACCGATGAGATCACAGACGCAAAATACAATATTACCAAGCTTAACTTAAAATCTGGTCATATTGCGCTGGCCGAACCTGTGGATTTAGATACCGACTTTACGCTAACGGCCAACAAGCCAATCACTGCGGCCAATATAAACTTAAAAGGTAATTTTTTGGTTGACCCAAAAACCAAGCACTTTAAAGTAAAGGGTTTAGATAGCCATATTGTGGGCGATTTGCTTGGCGGCACAGGCATGGATATTGTCGCCAGCGGCGATGTAGATGCCAAGCCTGAACAAAGCGAATTTTTGGTAGATGGCTTAAAACTGGTGGCTTCTGGCACGTTTAGCGGCGCAAAACAAAGCATCGATTTAAGCGCGCCTGCCTTAACAATTGAAAAAAACGAAGTCTCAAGCAAAAAAGTTACTGTTAGCCTAACCCAAGAAAAAACTGGGGATGTATTTAAAGCTAATATGGTATTGGCGGATATGAAAGGCTCACCCAAAGCCTTACAAAGTAGCGGTATTACTGGCGATTTAAGTGCCGTGCAAGGCAAGCGCACAGTGACGGGTACGTTTTCATCACCTTTCAGCGGCAATATTCAAGATTTAATTTTTGATATTCCTAAACTAGCGGGCAACTTGGATATTAAAGATCCAAGCCTACCGAATGGTGGTGTAAAAGGTAAGTTTAATTTGGGTGCGCATACCGACATTAAAAAAGAACTCGCCAGCAGCCAATTTAATTTAGTTTTAGCTGACACCAATCTAAAAGGCAATGTGGATGTGATTGGCTTTAAAAAGCAAAACATTAAATTTAACCTAAATGCCGATAAATTAGACTTGAATAAACTACTTGGCAAATCGTCTGCATCTTCAAAACCGAACAATAAACCAGCCGACATGAGCGCGCTTAAAAACATGACGCTAGATGGCAAGCTTAATATCGGCAGCCTTGTATATGATAAATATCATGTTTCTGGCCTAAACGTAGGCATTAAGGCCAATGGCGATAAACTGGCTTTAAGCGGACTCAATGTTAAGGTAGATGATAGTCAAATTAAAGGCAATATCGGCATTACGCACTTTGCCAAGCCGCTATATACCTTTGATTTAGATGTAGATAAAGTCGATTTTGATCGGTATGCAACGCCCACTTCCGCCAAGGCGGAATCTGCCAAGCCGCTTGATTTGAGCGCGCTAAAAAGCATTAATGCAGATGGTAGCATTCGTATTGGTAACCTTAAATACGGTAAAACTAAAGCCAGTAACGTCAATATTAAGCTAAAAAATGATGGCGAAAAGTTAAGTTTAAACCCACTTTCGGCCAAGATAGACGATAGCCAAATTAGGGGCAGCTTTGGCATTACGCAATTTGCACACCCAAAGTTTTTGTTTGATTTAGATGTTGATCAGCTTGATGCCAACCGTTACATGGCCACCAAAAGTGATAAGCCTGCAGCCGAAAGTGGCGGCGGCTTAAATGGCCTAAAAACTTTTTTGGCTGATGGCGATTTGCGTATTGGTAGCTTGAAATACGATAAATATAACATTAGCAATTTTAAAGCTGGGCTGAAGGCAGATGGTCAAAAGTTGAGATTAAATCCGCTCATCGCTAAAGTGGATGACAGCCAAATTAACGCCAATTTAGGCATCAGCAACTTCAGTAACCCCGCCTACAGCTTTGACGTAAAAATTGATAAGCTAGATGCGGATAAATACTTTACTAAAAGCAATGGCGCAAAAAGTACGGGCGACACGCCAATTGATTTGAGCGCGCTAAAAA
>JANOWA010000235.1:0-6343 GCA_031417675.1 Methylotenera sp. | reverse complement strand
TTTTTTGGCGCCGCTATTATTTAAGTTGGATTGTCTAATTATTTCGCCTTTACCAATTGGTAGGCGCGTGAGTGCGGGCTTAATGCTTGCACCTGTGCCAGTGCCGCGCGGGTAGCGCACGGCAGCTACGCCCTCATAATAATAACCAGTCGTTAACATTTGGCGGCATTCGTTTTCATCACTTGGCGCCATAATCACTATATTGGGAATGCAGCGCAAATAGCTTAAATCGTAGGCGCCCGCATGGGTTGGGCCATCGGCACCCACTAAGCCCGCGCGGTCGATGGCGAATAACACATCACAATTTTGCAAAGCAACATCATGAATCAGCTGATCGTAAGCGCGTTGCAAAAACGTGCTATAAATGGCGACAACAGGTTTTAAGCCGTCGCAAGCCATGCCCGCGGCAAACGTTAGCGCATGTTGCTCGGCAATGCCCACATCAAAATAACGGCTAGGGTATTTTGCGGCAAACGCATTCAAGCCACTACCATCGCACATGGCGGGCGTAATACCAATAAGCTTTTCATCTATGTCGGCCATATCCACTAGCCAATCGCCAAATACCTGCGTGTAAGTTTTTGCGCTTGCAGTGCTATGTGAAAGGCCATTGCAAGGATCGAATTTGCTGACGCCATGGTATTTATTGGGGTCGTCTTCGGCGGGCTCAAAGCCTTTACCTTTTTGCGTCACAATATGCAAAAACTGCATGCCTTTTAACTCACGAATATTGGCAAGCGTATCCAACAGCACTGGCAAATCGTGGCCATCAATTGGGCCAATATAGTTAAAGCCAAACTCTTCAAACAAGGTGCCTGGCAGCACCATGCCTTTGGCATGTTCCTCGGCGCGCTTGGCAAACTCTTTGACTGGCGGCATGGCATCGAGCATTTTTTTGCCGCTGCGACGCACGGAATCATAAAAACGGCCAGATAGTAGCCGCGCTAGATAATTATTAAGCGCGCCAACGTTGTTGGATATGCTCATGTCGTTATCGTTAAGGATCACCAATAAGTTAGCATCCATATCCCCCGCGTTGTTAAGCGCCTCAAACGCCATGCCTGCCGTCATCGCGCCATCACCAATAATTGCCACGCTGCGGCGCTCTAAACCCGCTTGCCTGGCCGCAATCGCCATGCCGAGCGCAGCTGAGATTGAAGTGCTAGAATGGCCAGTGCCAAAGGTGTCGTACTCACTCTCGCTGCGGCGCGGAAAGCCCGCAATGCCATTGGGTTTGCGCAAATTAGCCATGGCCTCGCGGCGGCCAGTCAGAATTTTGTGCGGATAAGTTTGGTGGCCAACATCCCACACAATGCGGTCGTCAGGCGTGTTAAATACGGTGTGCAATGCGATAGTCAGCTCGACCACGCCAAGGTTTGAGGCCAAATGCCCGCCTGTTTTAGAGACGCTTTCAACCAAAAATGTGCGTAACTCGGCAGCTAAAAGGCTGAGTTCATCACGATTAAGTTTGCGTAAATCGGCAGGCGAATTGATTGAGTTAAGCAACGTAATCATGGCTAAAACTAAAAACTACGCTGCGTAATATAATTGGCTAAGTGGCGCAAAACATCCGCCTCGCGACCATAAAATGATAGCGCCGCCATGGCGTTAGCATGCAACTCGCGAGCCAGCTGTTTTGCAGCCGACAAACCTAAAATGGTCACATAAGTGGATTTATTATTTTTGGCATCTTTGCCAGCGGTTTTGCCAAGGGTTTGCGTATCGGCCTCGGCATCTAAAATATCATCCACCACTTGAAAGGCTAAACCGATGGATTTAGCAAAGTGGTCAACCGCTTTCACTTTTTCTTCATCGGGTTCATCGGCGCTATAGACGCCCAACAAGGCCGCCGCGCGAATCAGCGCGCCTGTTTTGTGGATATGCATTTGCTCCAATTCTTCGCGGGTGAGCGGAATACCAACGCTATCAATATCAATGGCTTGCCCCCCAGCCATGCCGCGCGAGCCGCTAGCCAGCGCCAAAATATGCAACATTTGTAGCTTTTGTGTTGCACTTTTTAGCAATTTATCTTGTGAAATAATTTGAAAGGCCAAGCTTTGCAGCGCATCGCCCACCAGCAGTGCCATCGCGTCGCCATAAACCTTGTGCGTGGTGGGTTTACCACGGCGCAAATCGTCGTTATCCATGCACGGTAAATCATCATGCACCAGCGAAAAAGCGTGAATCATTTCAACCGAAGCGGCAGGCACATCAATATGTTCTAGCGGCGCGCCACAAAATTCGCCCGCGGCATAAGCCAGCAGGGCGCGTACACGCTTGCCACCGCCTAGCGCGGCATAGCGCATGGCCTCGTGCAAACGCGTGGGTGCAATGACGCTGGCAGGCAAATGCGCATCTAGCACCAGCTCCATGCGTGTTTGCATGTCCTGCACCCAAGCGTTAAAGTCTTTTGCTTGCTCGTTTAATGCAGCGTTCATAGCTTGGTTTGGGTTATTAATCATCGCTAACATTAAATGCTGCCAGTTTATTCGCTTCTGTCAGTATGCGCACTTGTTGCTCGGCATCGGCCAGCGTTTGTTGGCAGGCTTGCAGTAAGGCGGCGCCACGTTTATAAGCATTGATGGATTGATCTAGCGGCAAATTACCTGATTCCATTTGCGCGATAATGCTTTCTAGCTCCGCAATGGTGGCCTCAAAATTGGGTTTTTCATCTGTTTGTAATTTGGCAGTCATGGGATGATTTTATTATATTTTTGCGTTTTATTTGATAGATTAAGATTTTAACAAAACTCACTACAGTTGCGGGCTTTTTAATGGTGTATTTCGGGTCATCAAGCCAATTAACATCAGCCTTAATGTAATGTACTGCGCAAAAAAGCACGAATATCGTCAATTTCTTGCGTGCTTACCGTGTGCGCCATCGGATATTCGTGAAAATTGATGCGGTAATATTGCGCTTTTAACACTTCAACGGATAAATGATTGGTGCTGAAAGTAATCACATTGTCAGCCGTGCCATGCGCCATAAAAATGGGGATATGCTCATTAAGCAGCGATTTTTCTTTTTCTAAACTGGCTTTAAGCGGCAAGTAAGTCGATAACGCCATGACGCCGCCCAGTGCTTGCTTGTGACGCAGCGCAGTTTGCAGCACCACAGCGCCACCTTGCGAAAAGCCAGCCAACACAATTCTATTACTGGGAATGCCACGCGCAATTTCTTTGCTAATCAGTGATTCAACATAGGCTTGGCTTTGGCGAATACCAGCTTCATCCTCGCGGCTGCCTGGCGTAAAGCCAAATACATCGTACCAAGCGCGCATTTCGTAGCCATTATTGGCGGTCACTTTTTTAAACAGCGCGTGCGGCAAAATAAAGCGCACATGCGGCAAATTAAGTAGTTGCACCACTGGCACAAAATCGTTGCCATCAGCGCCTAAGCCGTGTAGCCAAATGACGCTGGCAGTTGGGTCTGCGCTAACGCTTATTTCTATTGGGGTGTCGTGAATATCAAGCATAGAACTTTCTGTCATCATTATTGTGTTGTGAATGGTGAAATCATAGCTTAAAACCTGCTATCCAAGGTGACAATTATGCGCTATGCTTATGCTTAAACTATTAAAAAAAACATTAAAATCAAACAATTAAACAGATATTCGATTTTTACTACTCATTTTCTCTACTCACTTTTTCATGCGCTTATTTTCTATCCTTAAACAGCACCGCGTTAGTTTTGCGCTTAGCTTATTAATCATCGCACTGATGCTGCTGCATGCCAGCAATCATGTTCCCTTGGAATTTGTGCACAAGTTAGAAAATTTTAGCTACGATGTGCGCTTGCGCATGCTGATGCCAAATACGGTTGATGATCGTATTGTGATTGTGGATATTGATGAAAAAAGTCTGCTAGAACAAGGCCGCTGGCCGTGGGGGCGCGATAAAGTTGCGTTGTTGGTGAACCAGTTGTTTGCCACTTATGAGATCAATACGCTGGGTTTTGACGTGGTGTTTGCCGAGAAAGACGAAAGCGCGGGTTTAAAAAATTTAGAGTGGTTGCAGCAAAACGCCTTAAAAGATGATGCTAGTTTTATCAGCGCACTAAACAACATCAAGCCGCAGCTAGATTATGATCAACTGTTAGCAAATAGCTTTAAAAATCGCAAGGTGGTACTTGGTTATTATTTTCAAACCAGTGGCGATACCCATCACGTGGGGCAATTGCCGCCAGCTGCGTTAACTGCGGAAACGTTTGAGCAAAACATCCACTTTACGGAGGCCAGCGGCTTTGGTGCAAATTTATCGGTATTGCAAAATAGCGCTTTGGATGCGGGCCACTTTAATCCCAACCCTGATGAAGATGGCATCACGCGCAAAGTATCGATGTTGATTAAATACAAAGATCAACTTTACAATTCGCTGTCTTTGGCGGTTGCGCGCGCTTACTTGCAAAACGCACCAATGGGATTTCACTTTGCAACGAGTGGCGTCAGCAATGGTTATTCAGCAATCGAATCACTTCAATTGGCAGATAAGCATATTCCCGTGGATAATGAAGTGGCTGCTTTAGTACCTTATCGTGGTGTGCAGAATAGTTTTAAATATGTATCAGCAACAGATGTGCTTAATAATAAAGTGCGCCCTGATAGGCTAAAAAATAAAATCGTATTGGTTGGAACTACCGCTGCCGGCTTGCTAGATTTACGGGCAACGCCTGTGCAAGGCAATTATCCTGGGGTGGAGATACACGCCAATATTATTTCAGGCATTTTAGATAATAGTATTAAACAGCGCCCTGATTACAGCTATATTGTAGAGATTTTAATGTTGTTAATAATAGGGCTATTGTTGGCATTATTCTTGCCAGTACTAAACCCAATTAAGGCTACTTTGTTGACGATTGGGATGTTGGCAATTGTGTTAGCAATTAACTTTTACTGCTGGCAATATGCCAATATTGTGTTACCAATTGCCGCAAATTTGTTATTGATTGGGCTTATTTATTTGCTTAATATGAGCTACGGATTTTTTGTAGAATCGCGCGCAAAGCGCCAATTGACGGGGCTTTTTGGCCAATATGTGCCACCAGAGTTGGTGCGAGAAATGGCCAATAACCCAGAGAAAATTGACATGGCGGGTGAATCGCGCGAGATGACGGTTTTGTTTTCAGATATTCGCGGTTTTACGCAGATTTCCGAAGGCTTAGACCCCAAGCAATTGACGCAAATGATGAATGAATTTTTGACACCGATGACAAAAATCATTCATGAACATCGCGGCACGATTGATAAATACATGGGCGATGCGATTATGGCGTTTTGGGGCGCACCCTTAAAAGATGAAAACCATGCGCAAAATGCCTTAAACGCGGCGCTGCAAATGAATACGGCGATTAAAAGTGTGAATGAAAAATTTACACAAAAAGGCTGGTCTAATATCAAGATGGGATTTGGCTTAAATACGGGTAATATGGTAGTAGGCAACATGGGTTCTAGCTTTCGCATGGCTTATACTGTGATGGGCGATAGCGTTAATTTGGGCTCGCGTATTGAAGGCCTTACCAAGTATTATGGCGTTGATATTATGGTGAGCGAATTTGTAAAAGCGCAAACCCCCAACATGATTTATCGCGAGCTAGACTTGGTACGCGTAAAAGGTAAAGATAAGCCTGTGGCCATTTTTGAGCCGATTGGCCTTGCTGATGCGGTATCGACACAGGCCTTGGACGCGCTTAATTTGTATCATGACGCGCTTAACAATTATCGCAAACAAGATTGGGCAAAGGCCGAAAAACAGCTAAAAGCTTTGGAGTTAATGGCAACGGACGAAAGCAAATCTGCGCTGACAGCGTTGTATAGACAGCGTATAGTGCAATTTAAAAAAACACCGCCCGCCAAAAATTGGGATGGCGTATTTAACCATGATAGTAAATAAATCTAGATAATAAAAATCAATTTAAAGTGAATGTATGCAAATAAAAGTTTTAGGTTGTAGCGGCGGCATCGGCGGCAATATGCGCACAACGTCGCTATTGGTGGATGACGATGTGTTAATAGACGCAGGCACGGGCGTGGGCGATTTATCACTAGATGCATTGTTAAAAATTGATCATATTTTTGTCACGCACAGTCATTTAGATCACATTGGGTTTATTCCGCTATTGGTAGATACCGTTATGGGTTTGCGCGCGCAGCCAGTGACCTTGCACGCCACGCAAGCCGTGATTGATTGCTTAAAACAGCACATTTTTAATTGGCATATTTGGCCAGATTTTAATAAAATACCAAATCGCCATCAACCGTTTTTGGTTTATGAAACCATGCCTGTTGGCGATAAAATCACCATTAATCATAAAACCATTACCGCATTGCCTGCCAATCATGTGGTG
>JANOWA010000234.1:0-5541 GCA_031417675.1 Methylotenera sp. | reverse complement strand
GTTTAATTTTGCCGATGCCAGCAATAACGCGGTTGAGCGAGGTGCTGCAATCCGCGTAAAAGATGCGGCCGACCTACGCAAACAAATTGAATACTTGCTTAGCCATCAAGTCAAGCGCCAAGCAATGAGCCAAGCTGCACTTCAATTCAGCGCGGCTTCAACTGGTGCGACTGCACGTTTAATGCCATTAATTGTAACTTATATGAACAAAACTACAGCTGAGTCACCTTGATGCGCGAACCCAATAGCCCAGTTTTTTCAGCGGCAATCGTCACTTGCTTGCAATCATTTTGGTAAAAAGTGAGCGTTAAATTTGCATCATCAATCACCTGCAACGCTTCTAAATTAAAAGAACCATAAGGCACACTAAAGCTGTGGCGCGCGATTATTGCTAGCTCTGCGCTTAACAATAGCACTTCTGTCGCTTCTTCAAACGGGCAATCCCAATCAGCAATCAATAAATATTCGCCTGAGCTTAATTGAAACTGATGCAAAATTTGATAGCCAGGCAAATAGGCTTGTGTAGGCGCTGCATTTTTTAAAAGCAAGGTTTTGAGCGGCCAAGTGTTGTATTCGCCAGTGTGGGTTTGTAACGAAAAGCTGTTTATTATTTGCATGACTTTATTTTAGCGTATCTGTAGGCTTTTTACATAAACCAACTCGCACGCGCCATTACCCGTATCGGTGCGGCTGAGCGAGCTGCGCCAATGCCAACCATCTTGCGCTTTGGCCTCGACCAAATAACCACTTAGCTTTACCACTTGGCCTGCGCGAACAGATTTTAAGGTTTTTTCAATGGTGCTTGTCGCTGGAATCATGTGCATATTGGCGCTATTGCTTTCAATCTGCTCGCGCGGGATGGGAAACGCATCAACATGCCAATGATAAAAACGCTTGCTCTGCGAAATGTCGATTTTACTTAACACCGCTTCGTCTGACATCGCTCCCCAACCAAGCGCTAAATCTACTGGCGCTAAATCGGCCTCACGCCCAAAAGAATAATGCTCGGCTGATAGCACCCGCGCCTCTATTTCAAATGATTGCAGCGGCGTTAAAACGTAATTGTTAAGCGTTAAGTTTGCTTGGCTTGTTGCGTTTTGCCGTGGCTGCACACTAGCAATAACGCCATTTTCGTGCATGATTGGGCGATTTGAAAAGTGATGATAAGCCCCGTAAGCTAACATGACTACTAATATAATCAGCTTCCAGTTCATATCAATCCGTCGTTGTTTACACTTACTTAATCAGCTTAGAAACTGTCTTAAACGCCGCGTGATTGGCGTTGCCCAGCCATTCAAATAGCACCGATTCGGTATTGATGATGACGCAGCCCTCGTCGCGCAACCTTGCAATGGCGTTGGTTTTATTGCTAGCATTGCGCGAAATAATCGCATCTTCCACCACAAATATTTGCTTATGAGCATTTAACAAGTCTAGCGCGGTTTGCAGCACGCAAATATGCGCCTCCATACCCGCCAACACAATTTGCGTTATGTCGCGATGGCAATGCTGCTTAAAAGCTGGCTCTGCACAGGCAGAAAACTCGATTTTAGCAATTGGTTTTGTATTGAGAAAATGCTGTTTGAGTTCAGGCAATGTTTCGCCCAAGCCTTGGGGATATTGCTCGGTAACGAGTGTGGACACTTGCATTAAGTTGGCGGCTTGCAGCAAAATGGCGCAATTTTTGGTAACAGCTTGCATCGCTGCCAGCTCCATCGCTGGCGCAAGTTTTACTTGCATGTCGATTATTACAAACTGGCTTTGCGCCGCCTGCAACAGCAAATTATTTAGCATTACCTGCGTTTAACACTAACTGCTGGTTAATGTCTTCTATATCGGGCTCAGAAACCAAGCCAGAAGCCACTTTTAGCCGAATAATATTCACCAAATAACTATAACGCGCTTGCAGTAAATCGCGTTTTGCGCTGAAATATTGCTGCTGTGCGTTCAGCACATCTACCGTAGTACGCACGCCCACTTCAGAACCCAACTTAGTAGAATCTAACTGGCTTTTGGCGCTAGTAAGCGCTTGCTCTAAAGCCTTAACTTGCGCGATACTGGTGTTTAAATTTAAGTAGGCGCGCTGCGTTTCTAAATCGACCTTGCGCCGCGCAATATCAATATCATCAAGTGCCTTTTGCTTGTTTAACACGGCCTGGCGCGCCTTTGACGTAATTGAGCCGCCCGCATATAGCGGTATTTGTAACTCGACACCAATGGTTGCGCTTTTTAGATCGTTGCCCGAGCTAAACACCGACGCGCTGCCGTTTGAATAACTATCCGATACGCTGGCCACCGCGTCTAATGTCGGTAAATGGCCCGCTTCGGTGCGTTGCACTTCTTGTTCGGCAAGTTTTAAATTGTCTTGCTGAATTTGAATATTCAAATTATTTTGCACGGCAACTTGCTGCCAATCTTGCATATTTGGGCTTAAGTTATTTACTTGCACCGTTGGTTTTACGGTTGCCAACTTCGTCGGCATCTCGCCAGTAATGGCTTCTATACTGCGCTTGGCAATTTCATACTCGTTAACTGCGCCAATTTCTTGCGCAACAATTAAATCATATTTGGCTTGCGCCTCGTTCACATCGGTAATGGTTGATGTACCGACCTCAAATGTCGCTTTAGCTTGTTCTAACTGACTGATAACCGCCACATTTTGCGCTTTGATTAAATCAATTTTATCTTGCGCAATTAATACATCAAAATAAGCCTGTGTGGCGCGCAAAATAAGGTCTTGCTGACTTAAATGGTATTGTTTATCGGCCAAGCTCACTTGCGTGTAGGCTTGATCTATCTGCACTAAATTTTGCTTGCGATAAATGGGCTGACGCGCTTCAACCTCAATTCGATAGTTCTCGTATCCAGATGTGCCAGGCGGCGTTTTGGAATTTAAATAGCGAATATCCGACTGTGTTGTGTTGGCGCTGGCATTAAAATTAACCGTCGGCAAATAAAGCGCTTTGCCTTGCTCAATAATCTCTTGTGCGGCTTTATTGGCGCTTAAGGCCGAGGCCAGTGTTGGGTCATGCGCCAACGCTTGATGATAAATATCGACTAAAGATTGTTGTTTTACATCACGCGGGTTTTTTACAGCCTGTTGCTGATTGCTTTGATTTTCTATCACTGGCGCGACAGGGCTTGGCGTTGCAAGACTTGGCGTTACCGCATTTGGGGTCTTTTTTGTTGCTTTAGTTTTATGCTTATCTTGCAATGGTGTATTTTTTAAAGCAATATTTTTTGCCTCAACGGTTTCAACGCCGCCCAATGATTTGCTCATGGTAAGCGGCGGAATATTGACAGCGGCAACTGCGCCAGTGCTAGCACAGGTTAATTGGCTGGCAATAACAATTAGCGCAATCGATTTTTTTGTTAACGGTTTTTTCATTTTTAGCTTAAAACTCAAATCGTTTAGTTTGAGGCGCATTCATTAAGGTGGGCAAGCAAGTTTCAAACAGCACATCTTGCCTAAAACCTGTTTCTGACACGCGCTGAATTAAGGTGGCTTGCATGGCGGGCGCATTACCCAGCACCATAAATAGCAGGCCGCCAATAACCAGCTGCTCACGCACGCCTGCTGGCTCGCGCGGCGATGAGCCTGTATAAACAATTGCATCAAACCGCAAATTAGCATCGTCGCTTGGCTGGCCTAAAATGCCATCTGCCACGCTTAGCGTGACGTTATTAATATTATTTTTTGCTAAGTTATTCGCGGCATGCGCACTTAAATCGGCATCAATTTCTATTGAAGTGACGTGTTTTGCCAAGCTGGCTAGCAAGGCCGTAAAATAGCCACTACCCGTGCCAACATGCAATATGTGTTGATGTTTTTGCACATTAAGCGCTTGTAAAATGCGACCTTCTAGCTTTGGGCTAAGCATGCTTTGTAAGGTGCCATTTGCATCTTGGCCAAGCGGAATTTCAATATCGGCAAACGCTAAACCTTGATATTCGGCAGGCACAAAGCGCTCGCGCGGCACGTCGTTCAACAGCTGCAATACGGTCGGATCAAGCACGTCCCAAGTGCGAATCTGTTGTTCTATCATATTAAATCTTGCTTCGCGCATGTTAAAGCGTGCTGTGGTGCTTTGCATGTTCTGTCTCGCGCCATTACTTTGCATAAATATAAACCTCTAATTTTGTTTAAAATTATATCTTAAGTATTTGAAGTAATGCAATTATTTTCAATTTGTAACTTTAATTTTAAACCATACTGCATATAAAGCGGGCAAAAATAATACAGTGAGTAAAGTTGCCACCGCCAAGCCGCCCATAATCGCCACCGCCATCGGGCCGAAAAACACACTGCGTGTCAGCGGTATCATCGCTAAAATAGCCGCTGCAGCGGTGAGTACAATCGGCCTAAAACGACGAATAGTTGACTCGACCACCGCCTGCCAGGGCGCAATGCCAGATGCACGGTCTTGATCGATTTGATCGACTAAAATCAATGAGTTACGCATAATCATGCCAGACAATGCAATGGTACCCAGCATAGCCACAAATCCAAATGGCTTATCAAAGGCCAACAGCGCTATTGTGACTCCGATAATGCCCAAAGGTGCGGTAAGCATCACCAAAAATACGCGTGAAAAGCTTTGCAGTTGCAAAATAAGCAGTGTAAGTACCGCCACCAAAAATAGCGGCGCACCTTTGGCGACTGACGCGCCACCTTTGGCGGATTCTTCAACCGCGCCGCCTGTTTCCAGCGTAATACCCAGCGGTAAATTGGCTTTAATATTGACTAATTTATCCTCAACTTGCTTTGAGACCACAGGCGCTTGCATGCCGCCATGCAAATTGGCGCGCACGATAATGCTTGGCTCACGATTGCGATGCCAAATCACACCTGGCTCAAATTCGGAGCTAATCGTCGCAAATTGCGACAACGGTACGCTAGCACCTGTTTTAGTATTAAACATCAGGTTTGGCAAGCGCGAAAGTTTGTCACGCTCTAGCTCAGAGCCGCGCACCACCAAATCAATCCGTTCAATGCCTTCTCTAAATTCAGTGATATAAAGCTCGCTCATCGCGCCATTTAAAATATTGGCAATATCAACCGAGCTAATGCCAAGCAAGCGCGCTTTGGCTTGATCGACCGACACTTTCATGACTTTGCTCGGCTCCTCCCAGTTGAGTTGTACGTTGGTTAAGTTAGCATTGGCGCGCATCACATCGGCAATTTGATGAGAAATTTCTTGGATTTTAGGAATGTCATTGCCATTTACCCTAAACTGCACTGGAAATCCCACTGGCGGACCGACTTCTAGGCGCAATACCGAGGCGCGTAAAGCAGGGAAATCGCGCTCAAATAACATAAGTAAATCTGCGCGCAAAGCTTCGCGCGTTTGTAAATCTTTACTCAAAATCACAAATTGCGCAAAGCCACGATGCGCTAATTGAATATCCAAAGGCAAGTAGTAGCGTGGGCTGCCTGTGCCAATATAAACCACAAAATTATTGATACCTTGATGTTTTGCGTTCCAAGTATTCAGCCAGTTTTCAAGTTTTTTCACTTCCCTATCGGTCGCTTGGTAAGAT
>JANOWA010000233.1:0-2492 GCA_031417675.1 Methylotenera sp. | reverse complement strand
TCTTGGGTGAATCTGGTGTTTAGTACCTTTTCGTAGCGAAAGTTACTTTAGCTACGAAAGGGCGCAATTATGCTAGAAACTAGCGGCTTGGTCAATGTATAACTGCTAAATAAATTAACTTTTTACATTCTTTATTTTTGCGGTCGTGTGGAACTTTTTGGTTTGCTTTAAAAATAACTATATAAAAATAATTTAGCGCATGCCTGGCAACTTGCCGCCCATCATGCCGCCCATACCCCGCATCATTTTTGCCATGCCACCTTTGCTAAACATTTTCATCATTTTTTGCGTTTCTTCAAATTGTTTAAGTAGGCGGTTTACTTCTTGCACTTGCACTCCGCTGCCATCGGCAATGCGTTTTTTGCGCGTGGCCTTGATTAACTCTGGCTTGCGGCGCTCTAGTGGCGTCATGCTGTTGATAATGCCTTCTATGCGGCGTAGCGATTTATCTGCATCTTCATTGTTTACTTTGGCCGCCATATTGGCCATTTGCGCAGGCATTTTGTCCATTAGCGCACCCATGCCGCCCATTTTACGCATTTGTGTCATCTGACTTTTAAAATCTTCTAGGTCAAATTTGCTGCCCGACTTTATTTTGTCGGCGACTTTTTGCGCTTCAGCCATATCGACATTTTTGTGCGCTTGCTCAATCAAGCCCAGCACGTCGCCCATACCCAATATACGTCCAGCCATGCGGTCTGGGTAAAACGGTTCTAAGCCGTCCACCTTCTCGCTCACGCCGATAAATTTAATTGGCTTGCCCGTCACATGACGCACGCTTAAAGCCGCGCCACCGCGTGAATCACCATCAAGCTTGGTTAGCACCACGCCCGTTAATGGCAGCGTGTCGCCAAACGCTTTGGCGGTGTTAATCGCATCTTGACCTTGCATGGCATCTACCACAAACAAGGTTTCGATTGGGTTTAACAGCGTGTGCAGCGCTTTAATTTCTGCCATCATCGCGGTGTCAATACCCAAGCGGCCCGCGGTGTCAAAAATCAACACATCGTAATGGCCACGTTTTGCAAAGTCGATGGCCTGCGAGGCAATATCTACGGGCTTCTGCGCGGCATTGCTATCGAAGCAATCTATATTTAATTGCTTAGCTAACGTTTGCAATTGTGCAATCGCTGCGGGACGGTACACGTCGGCACTCGCCAGCAATACTTTTTTCTTTTGTTCTTTAAGTAATTTGGCTAGCTTGGCTGATGTTGTCGTTTTACCCGAACCCTGCAAACCTGCCATCAGGATAATCGCAGGTGGCACAGCGGCAAGGTTCAAGCCCACATTCGCCTTGCCCATCAGCGCGGTTAGCTCGTCATTCACTACCTCAATCACCGCCTGGCCTGGCGTTAGGCTTTGCAGCACTTCTTTGCCTTGTGCGCGCTCTTTTACTTTGGCGATGAACTCTTTCACCACAGGCAAAGCAACGTCGGCCTCTAATAGCGCCATACGCACTTCGCGCATCGCATCTGCAATGTTGTCTTCCGTTAACCGCGCTTGACCACGCAAGTTTTTAATAACGCCTTGTAACCTGCCTGTTAAATTTTCTAGCATGTTGTTTCCTTTAAAACCTTTAATTTATTAAGCCTAATTTTACATCATGCTAGGCGTTTGGCGCGAGTTTTGCCATAATTAGCACATGCAAACATTTATTCCTTTTTTTGTGGTCGCGTTTATCTACCTTGCGGTTGCGGCCGATTTTTGGCGTGGCGGCAAGTCTAGTGACGCTAAATCACTAAAATTGCATTCTGCCTTTATAGCCTTGGGCTTGGCTTTGCACGCTTGGTTACTCTATCAAGGTATATTTGCCGAAGGCTTTAACTTAGGTTTTTACAATGCGGTATCGAGCATTTTTTGGCTAAC
The DNA here is from genome assembly GCA_031417675.1 of Methylotenera sp. Taxonomy (GTDB): domain Bacteria; phylum Pseudomonadota; class Gammaproteobacteria; order Burkholderiales; family Methylophilaceae; genus Methylotenera_A. The sequence continues at coordinate 626 of JANOWA010000233.1, read as the reverse complement.
TGTGCTGGTGTATTGGCTGGCTAATTTAAAGCAGCAATTGCATAGTTTGCAAGCCTTTGTGCTGCCACCCGCTGCTTTATTTGCACTTGCGCCCGCGTTAGAGGTGAGCAATCACTATGTGCCTAACGCAAGCCAGCCCTTGTTTATTGCGCACATCGGCGTGGCTTTTTTAGCTTACGGCCTATTCACCTTTGCCGCGCTACACGCACTGCTTATGCTGTTTGCCGAGCGCCAATTACACAACAAATCTAGCCTGATTAAATTGCCTAGTTTTCCACCACTATTAGTCATGGAAGATTTATTGTTTAAGGTCATAACGACGGGCTTTGTGCTGTTAACCATTACGCTAATTAGCGGCATGTTTTTTAGCGAGCAGCTATACGGCAAACCGCTAGAATTTACCCACAAAATTATATTTTCTATCGCCAGCTGGGTGATTTATGGCTGGCTGCTATTTGGCCGCTATCAATACGGCTGGCGCGGTCGCAAGGCGATTAACCTCACGCTGATTGGCTTTGTGTTGCTGCTGTTGGCGTATGTGGTGAGCAAGTTTATTTTGCAAGTTTTGTTGGGGCGCTAGTTATTTACTCTTTAGTTTGAAGGTACTCTCAATGGCGCGAAGCTTA
>JANOWA010000232.1:0-3042 GCA_031417675.1 Methylotenera sp. | reverse complement strand
TTTGCAGTTGCCACCAAAGAGTTATTGCATATTGTGCGCGATCGCCTCACGCTTGCCTTGTTGATTAGCGTGCCAGTGATTCAAATCATTTTATTTGGTTTTGCCATTGATTTGCATCCAAAACATTTACCCACCGCTTTATTGGCTTACGAGCGTGATAATTTCGTTAACCGCGCTGTTAAGGAGCTTGAAAAAATTGATTATTTTCATGTGGTTACGCGTACCAACCAGCCTGCAGAAGCTGAACGCTTATTGGCAGAAAGTAAAGTGCAATTTATTTTAGCGCTACCACCAAATTTTGCCTTGCAAACCATTGCAGGCGACCAACCTCAAGTAAAATTAATTGCAGATGGTACTGATCCAGTTGCATCAATAGTGGCAACGCAAGCAGCACAGGCGCAATACGCAAGCGCAAAACCACCTAACAATACCAACACTAATATAACGAATCTACCCATTGCCCTTACGATAGAATCGCGCTACAACCCAGATGGAAGCTCGCGTCGCTATATTGTATTGGGGCTTTTGGGTGTCGTCCTGACGCTCACTTTGGTGCTATTGGGTGCATTATCGATGGTGCGAGAGCGTGAACGCGGTAGCTTAGAAACGCTATATCTGCTGCCTATTCCGCGCATAGCCATTATTTTAGGAAAGATGACCCCTTATTTTATACTGGGGTGTTTACTGTTTATTTTGCTGCTGTTTGCTTGTACTTGGTTGTTAGCGCTGCCATTACACGGCTTTTCGATTAGCTTAGTGATGACTGTGCTGCTATTTATTGCCGCAAACTTGGCATTCGGTTTTTTAGTCTCGCTCATTGTTAGCAATCAAATGCAGGCCATGCAGCTGAGCATCTTTTTTTATTTGCCCTCTATGCTGTTGTCTGGATTTATGTTTCCATTTTACGGCATGCCGCTATGGGCGCAGCACATTGGCGAGGCGTTACCATTAACGCACTTTTTGCGCATAGTCCGCGGCGCTTTGCTCAAAGGCTTAAACGATACTTCAATACTCACGCTGGCATGGCCAATCGTGGTTTTTTTGCTGCTTGCTATCGTATTAACGTCGCTCATATCCAGCAAAACTAGTCAATAAAAACCTATCATTCGCAAGCCTTTGTAAGCACAAGGTTAATAAACGTTGGCTTTGGCCAAACTGAGTATCACCATTTAGCCCAGCAAATTCCCGCCTATCGCCCAATCTTCCATTTTCACTTCTTCAAACACAATGTAAGTATAGCTGGGTGGTTTGTGCGCATGCTTTTGCAGCGTTTCAGTGATTTCTTTGGCAATTTCTTTTTTTTGTTCTTTGCTGATGCTTCCAGCGAGTTTTACGTTTACAAATGGCATTTTACTTCTCCTTAACTAACAAATTTTATATTTTAGCAAATATGCTTAAACATCGGCATGGTAAGGCGTTTGGTTTGCGTATCACTACAATAATCACTATCTACCAAAATTGCGCGCATTGCAAATGGATTATTGGATGATTGAATTGGCTCAGTCATACTCACTAATTTCGACAATAATACAAATACTTTACCTTTTGTCACTTATAATTTTGCGTATGAATTTATGCAGAAAAATAGCATGTTAAGTTATCGCCACGCCTTTCATGCGGGCAACCATGCCGATGTGCTAAAGCATTATGTATTTAGCTTGGTTTTGGCCTATATGAATCAAAAGCTTAAGCCTTATTGGGTGATTGATACGCATGCAGGTGCAGGTATGTATGCATTAAAAAGTGAGTTTGCACAAAAAAATGCTGAGTTTGAACTTGGCATTGCAAAGCTTTTTGCAGCTAACAATTTGCCAGACTCGCTGAATGATTTTGTAAAGTTAATCAAAGAATTTAATGAAAACAATGTGTTAAATTTTTATCCTGGCTCGCCAAAACTAGCCGAAAACTTTTTACGGCAAGACGACAAGTTGCGATTATTTGAGTTGCACCCTAGTGATTGCAAATTACTGATAGAAAATTTCAGCCATAAAGGTCGTCAAACAAAAATAGAAATGCAAGACGGATTTGCTGGTATTTCTGCCTGTTTGCCGCCGCCAACTAAACGTGCTATGGTGCTAATAGACCCACCATACGAACTAAAAGATGATTACAGCCGAGTGTTAGATTGCATCAAAGACAGCCTAAAACGTTTTGCAACTGGTACCTATTTGGTTTGGTATCCGCTATTACAACGGCCAGAACCCGCAGAAATGGTGCGGGAGTTAATGACGCTTAATACCGATTTTTGTCAGGTAGAAATGACAGTGCAAGCACCAAGTTTAGATGGTTATGGCATGCATGGCAGCGGCATTTTTATTGTGAATCCGCCTTATACGCTACCAAAAATATTAGATGAGACCATGCCTGTTTTAACGCAATTATTAGCGCTAGACAAAACCGCAGATTTTTTGCTTAAACACAAAATCACTTAATAACTTAGCACAATTTTTTCTATTGGTTTAACTTGACTCGCTTCAGTAACTTCAACCGTAAACGCATGAATCGCTAGCGTTTTTCCGTCTTCTGTTTCTATACTCACTCGCCAATCGCCCGCGGCGATATTACTTTTAAACGTGTAAACCCTATAGCCGCCATAACGGCCGCCCTTTAAGGCAAAGCCCGCCCGCGATTGCGTCAGCCAGCCTTTTTTGGTGTGAATTTGCCAATTGTGAAATAGCTTAGTGCTTAAGCCTGCGGGCGCAAAAATGGATGAAAAGCAATAGACGCGTTGATTGGGTACCACGGTTAAATCGTCACTGGTTTTACGCCAAAACACCCACCAGTTGGACGCTTGCTGACTGAGTTGGTAATTGGTGCCCACTTTTTGCACAGCGTAAGCCATGGCAATTTCGCGCTTAACCAATGGCACAGGCGGAATCATATCCACTGAATAGGCAAACATTAACAAAGCGGCTATTAACCAAACTGGAAAAATGCTACCCAAGTGATTAGGTGTTTTTCTATACAAACCATGCGCGGCAAGTGCGCCTAACAATGTGCTTAAGTAAAACCACACGGCGTGAATGCTGCCTAGCACGCAAG
>JANOWA010000231.1:0-7358 GCA_031417675.1 Methylotenera sp. | reverse complement strand
CGGCACCACAGGTAAGCCGATTACATTTGCACCCCTACCAATTTACTTAGCAGATGGTAGCCCAAACACTAATATGGTGGCGGCTTACAGCGTGGTAAATGCGGTTACAGTCAATATTGCTGACGCGTATGTAGCCGAAGGTTTTGATTTTTCTGGCACACAAAAATTTGACGAAAAAATGGGTTATCGTTCAACTTCATTTTTAACCGTGCCAATGAAAAATTATGAAAACGAAATGATTGGCGTGTTGCAGTTAATTAATGCAATAGACCCCGTTAGCAAACAGATCACTACTTTTTCAGAATCACATCAACGCTTGGTAGAATCGCTTGCCTCGCAAGCTGCGATGGCGCTCACCAATCATCAGTTAATTCATGGGCTTAAGCATTTGTTTGAGTCTTTTATTAAACTGATTGCCGACGCAATTGATGAAAAATCACCTTATACGGGCGGCCATTGTCAACGCGTGCCTGAACTAACAATGATGCTAGCGGATGCGGCAATTAGCACAAAATCTGGCCCGCTAAAAGACTTTAGCATGACCGAAAAAGAGGTCTATGAGCTTAAAATTGCCGCTTGGCTGCACGATTGTGGCAAAGTGACGACGCCTGAATATGTGATGGATAAAGCAACTAAGCTAGAAACTATTTTTGATCGCATTCACCTGATTGATCACCGATTTGATTTAATGGCCACCCAGCGCGAAAACGCTTATTTACGTAAAATGTTGCTGCTGGATCGTAGCGGTGAAATGGTCAATATCAAGCAAATTAATCATGATGTTACAGTGATTAAAAAACAATTAGACGATGACAAAAATTTTATTCGAAAAGTAAATTTTGGCAGCGAATCTATGCAACCTGCTGATTTAAAACGTATTAAAGAGATTGCTAAGTACGAGTATTTAAATGATTCTGGCCACACGGTTAAGTTTTTAAGCGAGAACGAAGTCTATAATCTCACGATTGAACGTGGTACTTTAACCCCAGAAGAGCGCATGGTGATTAATAATCACATTGTGGTCACCATTAACATGCTAGAAGCATTGCCCTACCCAAAAGATTTGCGCCGCGTGCCAGAATATGCGGGTGGACACCATGAGCGAATGGATGGCAAAGGCTACCCAAAAGGCCTAACACGCGATCAAATGTCGATTCCCGCACGCATGATGGGCGTAGCCGATATTTTTGAGGCTCTAACTTCTAAAGACAGACCTTATAAAAAAGCTAAAACGTTATCAGAAACCTTGTTTATCTTGGGTAAAATGAAGCTTGATAATCATATTGACCCTGATATTTTTGATTTATTTATTCGTGAAAAAATTTACTTAAAATATGCTGAAAAATTTTTAGAATCGCAGCAAATAGATGAGGTTGATGAGAACAATATTCCTGGTTATCACGTTTAGCTACAGCACTTAACTAAGCTTTAGCTAAAGCCACTAACTTTTATGGCTGTGAGTATTTTTAAGAAATTTTTTGGTACTTTTGATGATTGCGCTTAAATCTTTATCCGAAACGCCATGAAAAAACTCACCACCAGGCAGCAGGCGCAGGTTTGGGCCAATCTCACAAAACCCTAAACAGGGTGATTCTTCTATAGTTATTGGCATGTCTTTTTCTGCCAATGCGTGCATTAATGCTATCATCACCTGTTTGCTGCCGCGCGCCGCGCATGAAGGGTTGTTTGGGTTTGCGCGAAAGTTAGTACAGATGAGTATTTTTTTTGTCATGTTTCGTCTAGCGCTTACTTATCCTGCAGTGTGCGCGTAACGCAGCCCGCTGCACTTAACTCAATACAGCTGCCTTGCTCATACCAATCGCCCAGCACCCAGCGTACGCACTCGTGCCCATCCAGCTTGTGCGTATGCTTTTGAGGCCGATGCGTATGCCCATGAATGAATAGCGGCGGGTAGTCATGCTGGCGCAATAAAGCATCCACTGCAGCAGCATTCACATCCATAATCTGCATCGATTTAGTCGATTTTTCTTGCTCGCTTTTAGCGCGCAAATCTTCAATATAGGCAATACGTTGAGCTAAAGGCTGGTTTAAAAACTGCGTTTGCCAAGTAGCGTTTCGTACCTGTGCGCGAAACTGTTGGTAGGCAATATCGTCTGTACATAATGCGTCGCCGTGGCTTAACAGTACAGGCTGGCCAAATAATGTAATAAGGCTGGGGTCGGCTAAAATGGTAATACCCGTACTAATTGCAAAATCATGACTCAACAAAAAATCACGATTTCCTGCCATAAAAAAAACCTTAACGCCTTTTGCGCTAAGGTTTTTTAAGGCTTGAATCACTGGCTGATGAAGGCCTGCAGCAATGGCATCGTCACCCGCCCAATATTCAAATAAATCCCCCAATATATACAGTGCTTGGGCGTTTACGGCGGTATTCGCCAAAAATGCGATAAACGCTTGGGTAATGTGCGGCCGCGAATCACATAAATGACAATCAGAAACAAATAAGCAATGATCCATCTAATGCAGCGTGCTTAGCTGAACGCCAACTTAAATCAGGCTGGCTTTTTCGATGATAACTGATTCGGCAGGCACGTCGCGATGACCTGCTTTGCTGGTGGTTTTGACAGCTCTAATTTTATCAACCACATCCATGCCTTCAATCACTTTGCCAAATACACAATAGCCCCAGCCGCTGGCATTTTTGGCGGTATGATTCAAAAATTCGTTATCACCTACATTAATAAAAAACTGGCTGCTAGCCGAATCTGGAATGGACGTGCGCGCCATTGCAACCGTGTATTTGTCATTGCCTAAGCCGTTATCCGCTTCGTTTTTAATTTCGTCTTTGGTCACCTTTTGTTTCATATTGGCATCAAACCCGCCGCCTTGAACCATAAAGCCATCGATTACGCGATGAAAAATGACACCATCATAAAAGCCGCTTTCTACATACTGCAAAAAATTAGCAACAGTAATTGGCGCTTTTTCGGCATTAAGTTCAAGCGTAATATCGCCAAAATTGGTAGTAAGTTTAACCACGGGTAAATCCTTAAATGAATAAATATGAAATTAAAACACACATTTTAATAGTTATTTGGCGGTTTCTTTGGTGTCAACTTTTGCGATTTCGCCAAGCAATTTTGCGCTTTTAATGATGATAGGTTTAACGGGAACATCGCTATATCTGCCTACTGTGTTGGTTTGGGTAAGACCAATTTTTTGTATGACGTCCAAGCCACTCGTCACTTTGCCAAATACGCAATAGCCAATTTGGTCTGGGTCTGGGCCTACATAGTCCAAAAACTGATTATCAAATAAATTGACAAAAAACTGCGCAGTTGCTGAATCTGGGTCGGCCGTGCGCGCCATGGCAATCGTGCCAGTCTCGTTTAGTAGGCCATTACCCGCCTCATTATTGATGGGTGCGCGGGTATTTTTCTCACTTAAATCGCGCTCAAAACCACCGCCTTGAATCATAAAATGGTTAATCACGCGGTGAAAAATGGTGTTCTCATAAAAGCCATCTTTTACATATTGTAAAAAATTGGCTACCGTTTTAGGGGCTTTTTCTGGGTAAAGTTCTACCGTAAAATTGCCTTGATTGGTTTGAAATTCTACGCTGGGTGCCGCAAAAGCGCTGATTGAGGCGCTCAATAATAAACTACCTAATAATAATTTCTTAAATTGCATTAAATTAACCAGCACCTTCATAAATTATTTTCCATTGATTATTTTCGTTTGTCCAATATTGGCGTTTGCGCATTTTATTTTGCAAAGCGGCACTTTTGAAATCTTGCTCAAAATTCACCACCACCACGGGCTGCTCATAACCTGGGTAACCAAACATGCTGATGTCATTAATTTGAATCGTAACTGCTGGCTTGCTAGCTTGAATACCGCGTTTGTAATCACCCCATTGTGCTAAGCCACCATCGCTGTAAAAAAACTTTTTAGAGTAGTGACTTAGATATTCGTCAGTATCTTGCGAAACCCAATCTTTACGCCAATCTTCAATCGCTTTTTGCAGCGCCGCTTGCTTGCTTGCTTGCGCTTTGAGTTGCTCGCTGGCTTGGTCACTCGCTAACCATTCCAACTGATCAGCAATAATGACAGGCGTTTTACCCATTTGCAAAATTGGTTCTAATGCTTTTAAATCCGGGTTGCTCAATACTACGCAGCCATCGCTGGCGCGCGGTGGGCGGCTGTAAGTGCCAGATGGCGTGCCATGCAGCCAAATACCAGAGCCATTTTTGTTTTGATGTTGATCAATCTCGTTGGGGTAATTTAGCGGAAAAGCGGCGTCGCCATAAATATCGTCAAGCGGCTGAGTGAGTTTAGCGCCCGCAAAATAAACGCCTAGCGGTGTGCGCTTGTCGCCTTGCGTTTGTTTACCAACCCCATTTTTACCGACTGTGACATAGTAATCAGCCACATATTGCAGTGCACCATCCACTTTTTTGTATAAATAAAGCCGTGATTTTGCCGTATCAACCACAATCAAATTTTCTTGCTCGGCATTTAATTTAACCAATAAATTGGGTAATTGTGCGGATTTTTTGTCAGATAAATAATATTCGATGCGCGTGCGAGCCTCGTCGCGCAAGCCTGCAATCTGCTCACTACTGGGCGTGGCGCTTGGGTCGGTTGCGTTAGCATCACCAAAGCCTATTAATGCATGGCCTTGCGAGTTGAGCAAATCGCCGCGAATTAAATACGCAAGCTTAAAGTTTGGGGCGGTACGAATAAGCTCATTGACTGTGTCAAATGCTTGTTTGGTTTTGCCTTCAGTAATCTCTAGCAGGCTTTTCACCAATAAGCTTTCGACCAAATTACGGCCTAATTTTTTGCTTAATAGTTGGTCAGTTAAGCTACCGTGATTAATAGCCGTTGCATTCCAAGGCATTGCAACACAGGCAACAAGGAATGCAAACTTGATGTACTTAAGTAATTGAATCGATTGCATTTTACTGTGTGTTCGTTCCTGCTATAAATGCTTGCATACGATTGAGTGGGTTCAACTAGACTAATTTAACGTATGCTGTAAGCAAAGCGTTTACTAGTTAGATGCAATTTCTTGATCGATTAACCAAACGCCACCTACTTTTTTCATCACCAACGTTTTATCAGTGCGAATCGGTTTGCCATCTGCGCGGTAACTTTGTTTAAAGCCAACTTTTGCATTGTCCGCACCCTCAAGCGTTACTTTCGGGTTGGCAATATCCACGCTAATGCTAGCAGGTCGGCCTATGCGATCACGACGTGTTTGTTCCCACGCTTTGTGGCTTTCGCCTTTGGCTGGCTTGAAGCTATCGGCATAACTATTAAAGTATTTGTCTAAATCTTTGGCGGACCAAGCTTTTGCCCAGTTGTTCACGGCTTCTACAATGCTTTTTTCTTCGCCAGAACCCGCATCAGCCATTGGTTTTTCTACTGCAGCCATTTTTGAATCTGCCACTTTAGCCGCTTCTACTTTTTTGTCCGCTGCGCGAATCGGCATCGTTGCGTTTTTAGCTGTTTTGCTCGTGTCGGTAGGTTTGGCCGCCATGTTCGTTTTATTGCCAAATAAATCTTTAATCATGGCTAATTTGCTTTGCGCGCGTGAGTTACCGCTATCTAGCTGCAAGGCTTTGTCATAGGCTTCTGATGCCATGCGCGCATAAATGTCACCTAAGTTTTCGTGCGCAGTGGCGTAGCTCGGGTGGGTTTTTATGGCGGTTTCTAGTGCATTTTTAGCTTTATCGTATTGGCCAGCATCGGCGTACAACACAGCCAGGTTGTTATAAGGCTCTGGTAGATTAGGATATTTGTCGGTTAAATCGGTGAAGGCCTTAATCGCCTCTTCGCGTTTATTGCTTTCGGCCAGAATAATACCTTTCATAAACATGGCTTGCGCATCTTTTGGATTGGCTGCAAGGTATGTGTTAATGCGCTCTAGCGCGGCCGCTTGCTGGCCACTTTCTGCCATTTGCGAAATATCTTTTAGTTCATCAGCAAAAGCAGTAGTGCTGGCAAAAGTGAATGCAAATACCACTTGAACAAGTAGTTTTGAAAGTGAATGGTTACGAATTGTCATTATGGTGTACTCAAGCGAGTTAGTAAAAGTCCTATTCTATCAATTGCATAGCGAACATCCAATAGCCCATTGGGTATTCATGCAATAATTTTCATTATTTTATGAATTTTCATGATGTTTTCACTTTTTTTACACGTTTTGCACTTTATAATTCGCACATGTTAAAAATTTATAACTCTTTAAGTCGCGATAAGCAAACATTTATCCCCATCGAAGCTGGCATCGTGCGCATGTATGTGTGCGGCATGACGGTGTACGATTATTGCCATTTGGGCCATGCGCGCGTGATGGTGGTGTTTGATATGATTTCGCGCTGGTTGCGCGCTAGCGATTACCAAGTTACTTATGTGCGCAATATTACCGATATTGACGACAAAATTATTAAACGCGCCAATGAAAATAACGAAACAATTGGCGTACTGACGCAGCGTTTTATTAATGCCATGGATGAGGATTCTGACAAGCTAGGCATTATTCGCCCCACTATTGAGCCACGCGCGACGGAATATATTGATGGCATGATAGCGATGATTTCGGCTTTAATCGAAAAAGGTCATGCGTATTTAGCGAGCAATGGTGATGTGTTTTACAGCGTGCGCAGCTTTGCCGATTACGGAAAATTATCAGGCAAAAGTTTGGATGATTTGCGCGCAGGCGAGCGCGTAGAAGTGGATTCGCATAAAAAAGATGCGATGGATTTTGTGTTGTGGAAAGCTGCAAAACCAAATGAGCCAAGCTGGGAATCGCCATTTGGAGTGAATGGCGGCAAAGGCCGCCCTGGCTGGCATATAGAATGCTCCGCCATGAGCTCGAGTTTACTAGGCGCACATTTTGATATTCACGGTGGCGGGCAAGATTTGCAGTTTCCACATCACGAGAATGAAATTGCGCAATCTGAAGCTGCGAATTTTGATTCAACCCATAGTCACGATGGCAAGCCTTGCCAAATGGCGAACTATTGGATACACAATGGCTTTGTGCGCGTCGATGATGAAAAGATGTCCAAGTCGCTGGGCAACTTTTTTACCATTCGTGAAGTGCTGAAAAAATACGATGCCGAAGTGGTACGTTTCTTTATTCTGCGTGCGCATTATCGCAGTCCGCTTAACTATTCTGACGTACATTTAGATGATGCTAAGTTAGCGCTTACTCGCCTCTACACCGCCTTGCGCGGCCATGTGGTGACTGATGCAGCTATCGATTGGCAGCATCCGCAAGCGGTGCGGTTTAAAGCAGCGATGGATGATGATTTTAATACGCCAGAGGCGATGGCGGTATTATTTGATTTGGCTAGAACAAAGACCACAGAATCAATCGCTTT
>JANOWA010000230.1:0-6115 GCA_031417675.1 Methylotenera sp. | reverse complement strand
ACGCCAAGTAAAATTAAATCACTTAGGACAAACTCACTTAACCTATATCGGCAAATGAGAGAAGCAGCTTTATTTTGTCATTTTATGAGTGAACGTATCGGTTATAACGTTTATTTTTCTTTAAGTGAGGATCAAGATTATGATTTTATTGCTAGATGGGATATAGATAACACTAGACACTACGCACCAGTTCAGCTTAAGGAAGTAGTCCCAAAACATACCAACTCTTCTGCAACACTTGAAGACGTTTTAAACTCGCTAAATAAATATGTCGACTCAAAAAACCTTATTGTTGCAGTTCACTTAAATCAACAGCATCACTTCGATCCACAGAAGCTGATTCTACCAAATTTAAATATAGCCGAGCTTTGGGTATTTGGCGCAACATCCCAAGATCAAACATGTTGGTGTCTTTGGGGTAATCTTTTGCAGGACCCTATTCGTACTTCGCATCAATATCCTTCAGCAAGCGTAGCCTCGATGTAATGAAATGAAATCGAGGGCAATTAGTCAACACCCTTGATTCCGCCTAGGCTTCATCAAGGCTACAGACTTTAAGCGTTTAGCAGTGTAAATCCAACCAAGCATCCAATAATCACCATGCTGTAGGCAATTGTGGTGGTGACTAAGCCGCGTTTTTTTGTAAATAATTCGCCTCGCATCGCTAATAACCGCTTATCAATAAACCAATATAAAGCGACCGCAATCATCATATTAAGCGAAATACTCATCATATTGCTATAAGCTGAATCTCTTAATCCGTAAGGTTTAAGTAGGGCATGCGCAATAAACAAGCCTATCCAGTGATTAAGATAAAGCTGATAAGACATACCACCAAATGTTGCGCCAATTTTGTGTTGTTTGCCTTTATGCGACAACAGTAAGATGAGTGAAATTGCGGCAAAAGGCACGATTTTATCGTAATTAAAATGCAGATAAAAGCCGATTATTGATGCGATTAATGCTAAACCAAAAATAAGTTTGACTTCGAATTTTTCGTGAAAATTACCGTACTGATTCACCGAAACAGCCGCGAGTACGCCAAACACGATGCTGGCATAGATGTTGTTAAAATAAGCAAAGGCCGCAATAACTAGCCAAAGCAGGATGCTGCGGGCAAATGGGTGTCGAATAAGTACCAATATTAACGGTGCAAGCAGGTAAAATTGCTCTTCTGCATTAACGCTCCAAAAATGATTGCCAGTGCCTTGCAAGGGCATCGCCTGCATATAGTCTGCCAACTGGCTATTGCCAAAAATATTATAAACAAAACTTAACTTGTAAAAAACAAACTCTAACCATTTGCCAGTGATGGGGTCGTGTAAAAGGCTAGCACATACCAATAAAATGAGTGCTAAATAGTAGGGCACCCATATTCTAATGGCGCGATTAAAGTAAAATTTTGTGAGTTGCTCAGGTTTTAGCTTGATTAATATACCGCCAATTAACCAGCCACTTAATGCAAAAAACACTTGAACGGCAAAGTTGCCCGAGTGCTCCCATGCAATTAGGCCTTCATGCGTTAGCATAATGCTGATGGCCAATGAGCCGCGTAGCCAATCAAACCAGGGGTAGTAGTATTGTTTTTGTATGTTCATAGGTGCGTTCATTGTTGTGTCAATGGTTGTGTTTATTGTTGCGTACTTAAGCCGAGCCTATAAGACCAAATCTGCACAAGCAAAACCGCTACGCACCGCGCCTTCTATGGTGGCGGGGTAATCGGCATAGGTGTAATCACCCGCTAAATAAAGATTAGGGTAGGGCGTTACGTGCGCTGGCCTTGGTAAATTCACATTGCACGAGAAGGTCGCGCGTTTTTCGGCAATCACTTTATGCCAAAGCGGTTTGGTAAGGTGCGGAAACGCATCACGCAGCTCTTGCGCAACCTTTAGGGCAAGCGCATCTTGGGTGTATTGTTGGTGGTGGCCACTAGCGCTAATAATCACCGCCATTAAGCCATGCTGATGACATAAAGCACCTCGATCAAACACCCATTGACTAAGGCCGCCAGCCAGGCCCAGCATGGGTTTTGGCAGTGTTGCATTGTGTGCATATTGCAAATAAATGGTGACAATGGGTTGATATTCAAAGCTGTCGGTTTGCTCGGCGATAAAGTCTAGCTTAGGTAAATCGGCGATCACATTGCGCAGCCTTAGCGGTGATATGGCGATAATGACATGGCTTGCTTCTATCACATTTTGTTTCGTTGCAATGCTGTAGCCGTTGCTTGTGGGCACGATGCTTTTAACCCGCTGATTAATTAGCACTTTGCCTTGGTTTTCGTTAATAAAACGTAGAATAGGTTGCGAAAATAACTGCGATAGATCTAATTTTGGCAGCAAAAAATCACTGTTATGTTTACTTTTAAAGGTGTCTTTTAGCACATTTAAAAAGATTTTACTGCTGGCTAATTTTATAGGCGTGTTCAGCGCGGCTAGGCATAACGGTTCCCACAGTAAAGCGGTTACATTGCTAGGCTGTTGATTTTGTTGCAGAAATTCTGCTAATACTACGTCATTTGTTAGCTGATAATTAGCTTTTTTCAGGCGCAGCATAAAGTTAATGACCGCAATGCGCTCGCGCCAACTTAAGCCAGTACAGGTTAAAAAGCTTATTAATTGGTTGATGGGCGCTGGTAAATAATGCGCTGTTTTCAGATGAAACGTCGTTTTACGGCCATCGCGCGTTTCTAGTTGCAAAGGCACGCGCAAAAATGCCTCTTGCTCGCTCACGCCTATATTTTCGAGTAATTTAAGCGTTTCACGGTATGCGCCTAGGCCAATGTGTTGGCCGTTATCTAGCTGAATCACTTGGCTATTATGCTCAATCGCCACGCTGCGCGCACGGCCACCCAGGTGTGAAGCGGCTTCAAAAAGCGTTACTGCAATGCCTCTGGAAGCCAAGCGGGTAGCCGCTGCCATGCCAGCCATGCCGCTACCAATAATCGCCACATGCTTATGCATATTTAAAATAAGTTTGCATGGCGAGCATGAATTTGCGTAGTGGCGGTATTGAGGTGCGGCTATTCAACACTTTTTCGGCGCTGTCGGTTTTAATTTCGCGCAGCAGGGTGCGATAAATCGCCGCCATCATCAGCCCAGTGCGCTGTTGTTTAGTGTCCTCCGCTGGCAATTCGCGCAAGGCTTTGTCGTAATAGCTTTCGGCGCGCTCAATTTGGTATTCGATAAGCGCTTTTACCGCAGGCGATTCGCGGCTTTGCAAAATATCTTCTTCGGTGACTTTGGCTTTGCGCAGTTCATCCAAAGGCAGGTAGATTCTTCCACGGCGCGCATCTTCACCTACATCGCGGATAATATTAGTCAGTTGAAACGCCATGCCTAAATCGTGCGCGTACTTGAGCGTTTGTCGATTTTTAAAGCCAAATATTTGCGCTGACAAAAGCCCAACCACACTGGCGACGCGGTAGCAATACAGCTGTAATTGCTTAAAATCTTCGTAACGATTAAATTTTAAATCCATTTCCATACCGTCGATAATCTCTAAAAAGTGTTCTTGGGCGAGATTAAATTGGCTGACGAATGGCTGCAAGGCGCGAGTGACGGGGTGTTGCGGCGTGCCAGCGTATAGGTTGGCGACTTCACTTTTCCACCAATTGAGTTTGGTTTGCGCTACACTAAAATCGGTGCATTCATCGACAACATCGTCCACCTCGCGGCAAAATGCGTACAGCGCGGTCATGGCTTCGCGCTGCATTTTGGGTAGAAAAATAAAACTAACGGTAAAGCTAGAGCCGCTTTTTGCGGCTTTTTGTTTGCAATAAGCTAAAGGTGTCATTAGGTAAGTAAGGCTTTCAGCAAAATCACTGGCCAATCCCATGTTTGCAAGGCTGGGCGGTGCTTGAATACATCGCCGTGTACGTTTTTAAGTTTGTAAATCACGCGTTCACCACCGCCAATAATCATGCGCATTTCAAGCCCCATGCGGCCTGGCAGCACATGACCAAGCGGTTTGCCTTCTAATAGCATCGTTTCGGCGCGCTCAATGTTAAACAGCATAAACGCCTCCCAATGCCGATTGACGTGTTTGCTGGCAATTTGCGCCTCGGTGACATT
This sequence comes from Methylotenera sp., assembly GCA_031417675.1. GTDB lineage: Bacteria > Pseudomonadota > Gammaproteobacteria > Burkholderiales > Methylophilaceae > Methylotenera_A. The sequence continues at coordinate 2,042 of JANOWA010000230.1, read as the reverse complement.
AAATTGTTTCATTTCATCTTGGCACAAATAAATACGACTTTTATGAAATTCATGCTCAAAATCAATTGAGACATCTTGATAAAAATTAATCAGCTGCAATGCAGTGCAAATGTTATTGGAATAAATGATATTCTCGGGCGTGGCTTTATTAAACAAATGCAACAACAGCGCGCCTATTGGGTTTGCAGAGCGGTGACAATAATCTAGCAGCTCAAAATAATTGGCATAACGTGCCTTAATCACATCTTGGCTAAAGGCATCGAGCAAGTCGTAAAATGGTGCTAGTGGCAGATTGTGCTGGCGAATCATGTTGCCCAGCTCGGTAAAAAAAGGGGATTTTGTACGGGAATGACTGCCAATTAAATCGAGCTCATCTTTAAAGCCTTGCAACTTGGCTAGGCGCCATGCGGGTTTATGTAGGCCTTCATCCGCAAAATCATCAGCTTGGCGGGCAAAAGTGTAAATAAGCGCAATAGGTTCGCGCAAGTGCTTGGGTAGCACGATGGATGCGACGGGAAAGTTTTCGTAATGCGCCTGCGAGAACTTTAGACTATCAGTCTCGAGGTTGTTAACTTCAGGATGATTAATTTCGTCATTTTGCATGGGATTTAATATTATGTCTTTTGTCACATTTGGCGTCGCGGTTTTTGCTGCGGTTTGTTTATGGCTTAATTGATTGCTGGTAAAGCGTTAAAAATATCAGCATCAATTTCATTAACCTTAGTATGCCATAAAAGTGTTAAAGCCTACAGCGCAAGCCGCTGCCATGCGCTACAATAATCATAAATAATTTTGAAAGATTACCATGCTTGGTATTATTGGCGGAACTGGGCTTGCACAGTTACAAAACCTCATCATTACGCGGCGACAAATTGCGCGCACACCTTATGGCGAGGCCTCGCAACCCTTAATTTTTGGCAAGTTAGCAGATATTGATGTGGTATTTTTGGCGCGTCATGGGGCAGGGCATACCATTCCGCCGCACGCGGTAAATTATCGCGCCAATATTTGGGCGCTGCATTCGGTGGGCGTCACGCATTTGCTGGCGATTGCCACAGTGGGCGGTATTAGTAGTGATTTAGCGCCAGGCGATATTGTATTGCCACATCAAATGATTGATTACACGCATGGCCGTAAAAATACTTATCACGATGGCATTGAGTTGCCTGTAAAGCACATCGATTTTACCGAACCTTATGCAAAAAGTTTGCGTCAAATTTGTAAGCAAGCTGCACTTAATATTGGACAAAATGTGCATGAAAATGGCGTCTATGCTTGCGTACAAGGGCCACGGCTTGAAACGGCGGCCGAAATTAATCGCCTTGAACGCGACGGGGCAACGCTGGTCGGCATGACAGGCATGCCAGAGGCGGTATTAGCGCGTGAGCTTGGCGTGCACTATGCCGCATTATGCCCAGTGGCCAATCACGCTGCTGGGCGCGGTGATAGCAAGCAAGGCATTAAATTTGAGGACATCATGGGCACGCTAGAATTAACGATGCAGCAAGTGCGCAACTTAATTGCCGAAATCGCGCGCGTATATGGAGCAATATAATGGCGATTAAAATCGTATTGCGCATGGGCGATCCGCTTTTGCTTGAAAGCGCGCAGCCAATTATGCAATTTAACACGCCAGAATTGCATGCGCTAATTGCAGACATGCACGATACAATGGCTGATATGGATGGCGCAGGCATTGCCGCCCCACAAATTGGCGTGAGCTTACAAGTGGTGATTTTTGGTGTTGGGCAAAACCCGCGCTATCCCGATGCCGAACAAGTGCCATATACGGTGCTGATTAACCCCACGCTTAATTTTATAGATGATGAAATGGAAGATGGTTGGGAAGGCTGCTTATCTGTGCCAGGTATGCGAGGCGTAGTGCCACGCTACACGCGCCTGCATTACACGGGCTTTGACCAATTTGGCGCGCCAATCGATAGACTAGTTAACGGCTTTCATGCGCGGGTAGTGCAACACGAGTGTGACCACTTAATAGGTGTTTATACCCCATGCGCATTAAAAATTTAAAAGATTTTGGC
>JANOWA010000229.1:0-3197 GCA_031417675.1 Methylotenera sp. | reverse complement strand
CACTTGTTTTTCGCGCTTGGTCAGCAGATTCAAGTGTTGATCAACCTGCGCCGCTTGGTTGCCCGCTAAGTTGGTCGATACTTCAATCAGGCGCTTGAGTAAATCTTGCCCCATCCAAACGCCGCCATTACTCACCACCGTTTTAATCTCGAGCAATATTTTAGCGGGGCTGTAAGCATGCGCATACGCCACCACTCCAAGGCTTAGGGCATGCAATGCTTCGGCCTGATTGGGCGCATTGGCCAGCACGACAATTTTGGCATTTTTATACTTTTTTTGAATAAGCGAAATGGTGTTGACTAACCATTCTTGCCTATCTTCGTTCATATGCAACCAGTAAATAAAGCTATCAGCCGCCTGTGCTTTTAATTGCGCTTTTGTTGGTTTAGCGGTAACAATAGCAGCAAATTTGGCTTTAGGAAAAGCCTCTACCCAGCTAATAAGCGCTTTTTCAAGCGGAGTAATGAACGTATCTTGCATCAAAACTAGGTTTTATCTTTCACTAAACGCGTACGATTTGGCTTTAATCACTGGCTTGAGAATGTAAGAGAGGATGGTCTTTTTACCTGTCAAAATATCCACTTGCGCCACCATGCCTGGTAAAATCGGTAAGGCCTGGCCTTGTTTATCTTCACCTAAGTTATTTTTAACGGTGCGCACCCGCACCACAAAATAAGCATTACCTTTTTCATCCACTATGGAGTTGGCGGCAATACTTTCCACCACGCCATCTAAGGTGCCATAAATGCTGTAGTCGTAAGCTGTAAGCTTCACTACGGCGGGTTGATTAGGGCGCAAAAACGCAATATCTTTAATTTGCACTTTGGTTTCAATCACCAAGGCATCGTCGGTTGGCACGACTTCAAGCACCTCTTTACCGGGCTGAATGACGCCGCCCACAGTGTTATAAAATAAACGGCTTACTTTGCCATTAACAGGCGATTTTAGCGTGGCTTGTTTTACTTTATCGCTCAAGCCAACGCTGGTTTCGGTTAGGCTTTCTAGCTTAGCCGTCACCTCATTTAGCTCGGTACGCACTTTGCTGCGATAACCTTGCTGCGATTCGCTAATTTTACGTTTTGCTTCACTAATGCCTGCTTGAATGCGGCTGATTTGTGCGCCAGATTGATCAATCTCACCTTTGGCTTTATTGGCTTCGCGCTCTAATTTTAAAATATCAATCTCAGAAACCGCGCCGCTGGCTAATAGCGGCTTATTGGCGGCCAACTCTTTACTAGCAGAGTCATACGTTTTAATGGCGATTTCTTTTTTAAAATGTAACTCGTCTAATTCTTTTTCGCGTTGCACCACTTGATCTTGGCCAATGCTCACAATCGACGCCAGCTCTTCGCGGCTGGCGTTATACAGCGCATTTTCTTGCTCGTATAGGGCTGCATTTTCTTTTTTAACTTCGGCTGGCGGATTAAAACTGCCGCCTTCGGCCAGCGCCCTTAAACGAGATTGCTTGGCGAGCAAGGCTAAATATTGGCCTTGATTTTCGCGCAAGCTAGATACAGCGCGGGTTTCATCAATTTTAATCAATGGCGTGCCCACATTTACCAAATCACCTTCTTTGATTAAAATGGCGGACACAATGCCGCCATCCAGCGATTGAATCACTTGTAATTGACGCGATGGAATCACCCTACCCTCACCACGCGTCACTTCGTCCACTTTGGCGTAATACGCCCAAACCAAAGCCGCTAGCATAATGGCCAGCATGCAATACAGCAGTTTTTTGGCTTTTAGCGGCGCTTGTTCTAAAATTGCTAAATCCGCTTCTTCATTCCAATTTAAGTTGTCGCGCGTTTCGGTTGGCACGGCGCGATTCACCATCCAATAAATAGGTGCAGTCAGCCACGATTGGCTTTTTAAAAAGTTGTTTAGCCCGCCAATTACTTTAAATAATCCTTGACTCATAATGCCTTACCTACCTTGCCTGTGCGTAGGGCTTCAATCACTGCCTCTTTTGGGCCATCGGCAACAATGCGGCCAGAATCGACCACAATAATGCGGTTTGCCACATCAAATAAAGTGGAACGATGCGTAATCAGCACCACTGTTTTGCCCACAGCCGCGGCCATCAAGCGCTTTTTCACGGCCTCTTCAGTAGTGTGATCCATCGCGCTGGTTGGCTCATCTAGCAATACAATCGGCGCATTGCTAATTAAAGCACGCGCAATACCTACGCCTTGCTTTTGCCCGCCAGATAGCGTTTCGCCGCGCTCGCCCACCAATAAATCAAAGCCTTTAGGATGTGCGTTAATAAACTCATCAATGCCGCCAGCATGCGCCGCTGCAAGCACGGCTGCATCATCTGCATGTGGCATGGTAATAGTCAGATTTTCTCGCATAGTCCCGTAAAATAATTGCGTGTCTTGTTGCACATATCCCACACTGCGCCGCAGCTCTGCGGGGTCAATTTGGCGCGAATCGATACCGTCAATCAAAATCGCGCCTTCAGTTGGTTGATACAAGCCAAGTATTAGCTTGTGTAGCGTGGTTTTGCCAGAACCCATGCGGCCTAGCAAGGCAACATGCTCGCCTGCTTTAATTTTAAAACTAACTTTAGTCAGCGCTTTTTCTTCTGCGCCAGGGTATTGAAAACTCACTTCTCTAAACTCAATATCACCCCTAAAAGTAGGTCGTGACAAAAAGTTAGAATCCAGCGGCCGCTCGACTGCCTTCGCCATAATGCCATCTAGCGAGGTGAGCGAGGTTGCGGCGGTGTGATATTGCGTCAGCAAGCCTGCCATTTGCGTAATCGGCGCCAGCGCGCGCCCTGCCAGCATGGTGCAAGCAATCAAGCCACCTTGCGTCAGGTCGCCACTGGTGACCAAATACACGCCCACCAAAATAAGCACTACGGTAATTAATTGCTGAATAGCATTAGCGCCGTTATTAATGGATGAAGACAGCAATTTTAATTTGCTGCCCACTTCAGTTAAAAAGCTGGCGCTGTGCTCCCATTTGCGCTGCATACTGCCTTCTATGCCAATCGCTTTGACGGTTTCTAAGCTAACTAAGCTTTCGATTAGCGTGGCGTTGCGCGCGGCGCTGGCGCGGTACATGGTTTCTGAAAGCTCGTGCATTTTGGTTTGTACGCTAAACGCATACACCAGCATAATCACTGCGCCAATAATCACTGGCAGCACCATAGGCAGTGAAATCCACGCCATTACGCCAATAAAAATTAA
>JANOWA010000228.1:0-4193 GCA_031417675.1 Methylotenera sp. | reverse complement strand
CCTGCCACTGGCATTGGTAGTTATGGCACTTATAGCGATGCACTGGGATTATTAAGCTTATCAGGCGATCTATTAGGCGCCTGCGGATGCGAGTTGTGTAGCTGGCACACATAGGGCATTTTCCTGTGTTAGCGCTCATTTTTAATTTATCTTAAATTGGTTAATGGTTAACTGTAAACCTAACTAGATAAAGGTATGCGTGCGCTTGCGCACATAGTAGATATTAAATTGATTAGAAGCCGATTGATGGCTTTTTCATAGCTTATGTTCGCTATCACACAGACGATTAAAGAACATCAAATCATAATCATTGAAAATCGATTAATAGAAACGAGTCTGCAATGAGTTACATCACTACAAAAGACAATACCAAATTATTTTATAAAGATTGGGGCACAGGCAAACCTGTTATATTTTTGCATGGCTGGCCGCTATCATCAGATAGTTGGGATGACCACGCGATGGCAGTCGCAGATGCTGGTTTTCGCAGTATTTCTTATGATAGGCGCGGCTTTGGCAAATCAACCCACCCATGGAGTGGCTACGATTACAACACCTTAGCCGACGATTTAGCCGCAGTAATTGAACAAACAGGTGCGACCGACGCGACCTTGGTTGGGTTTTCGATGGGTGGTGGCGAAGTGGCGCGCTATATGTCGCGTCATGGTGGCAAATCAGTTGCTAAGGCAGTGTTGGTATCTTCTATTGTGCCGTATATGTTAAAAACTGACGACAATCCAAACGGCACTGAGCAAAGTGTGTTTGATGAAATGACCGTGAGCATGAAAGAAGACCGCGCCGCTTTTTTTGCGGATTTTTTTAAAACGTTTTATGGCGTTAGTATGCTCAATCATCCTGCCAGCCAAGAAGTGCTTGAATGGTCGCGCAGTGTGGGCATGTTGGCCAATTTAAAAGCCACGCTGGCATGCGCAAAAGCGTTTTCATCCACCGATTTTCGTCCAGATTTAAGCGCTTTTAAAGTGCCAACCTTAATTATTCACGGCACAGAAGATAAAACGGTGCCCATTGACGCATCTGGCCGAGCAGCCGCAAAAGGCATAGCGCATGCCGAATTGATTGAATATTTAGACGCACCACATGGTTTATTAGTGACTGAAAAACTACGATTTACACGAGATTTGTTAGCATTTTTACGCGACTAAGTTACTTAAATGCTAGGTCACTTAAATACTAAGTAGCTCAAATTAAGTCTGCGTAAATTAAATATTATTTTAAGGAGTTAAAAATGAAAGTGATGCCACAAGCAACAGGTGAGTTAACCAAATTGGGTGAATTGATTGAGGATATGTCGATAGCGATGTTAACCACCTTTGAAGAGGATGAGCAGGCGCTGATGAGCAGACCTATGGCGCCGCAAGCGCTATGTGAGAAGGGCGCAATTTGGTTTTTAACTGATCCTCACTCTAACAAAGTAAAGCATTTGCAAGTGATGAATTTAGCTTTTTCTGATGAATCGGACGGCACCTATGTATCAATCTCTGGTCATGGCGAGATTGTCACAGATCGCACCTTAATCGAGCATTTTTGGACGCCATTTGCAAGGCCGTGGTTTCCAGATGGCGTGGACTCTAATAATTTAGCCTTACTAAAGTTCGTGCCACATTCAGCCGAGTATTTGGATTCTACCCACAACAAAATGGTGCGCATGTTAGCGATAGCGGCATCTATTGTGGCGGCCAAGCCAATTGGCATGGGCGAGCACGGCAATTTGAATGCACTTTAATAACCAATTAATTAGGTTAACAATCAATTAATTAAAGGAAACAAAATGAAAAACACGACTGCATTATTAGCCTTATTTTTAGGTGTTAGTTTAACCGCCTGCGAGAAAACGACGGTAGATAAAACACCTGAAACAATCGTTGTGCCTGTGCCCATAGCTGGGCCTGCTGGCGCTACAGGCGCGACTGGGGAAACAGGTGAAAAAGGCACTGCTGGCAAATCGGGCGACGAAGGCATTCAAGGCAAGCCTGGCAAGTCTGGTGACGAAGGCATTCAGGGTGAGCCTGGCAAGCCAGGCGGTGATACCACCATTATTATTCCACCACCTGCCGCTAATATGCCGCCAGATATTGTGCCAGAACCATCTTCGGTAACGCCTGCTAAGTAGTATTTTAAATAAATAGTCTTATAAACAACAACTTTTAAATATGAAGATTGGAGAAGATGATGAGCTTAGGAACGATATTAATTATAGTATTAATTTTAATGTTAGTAGGTGCAATACCCAGTTGGTCGCACAGTAAAAGCTGGGGTTATGGCCCAAGCGGTGGTATTGGTTTGGTTGTGATAGTGTTAATTGTATTGGTGCTAATGGGTAAGATATGATTGTCAAAGTTGGCTTGGCGATGCGAAAACAAGCAATTGCAATAACTAGCCTATTATTGCTTACCGCTTGCGGAGAAATGGCTAAGCAACCAATCTCATCTAGCATTGGTGCAAACCCAGTTTTAGCCAAGCCAAATAAAACGTTCATCCCTACTATCCATATTGCTCCAGCTATAGGCTGGCCAAACGCGGCAACCCCAGTAGCGACGGCAGGCACTCATGTCACGGCGTTTGCGAACGGTTTACAGCACCCGCGTTGGCTTTATGTATTACCAAACGGCGACGTATTGGTGGCCGAAACCAATGCGCCACCAAAGCCAGATGATGGTAATGGCATTCAAGGCTGGGTAATGGGCTTGGTGATGAAGCGTGCTGGGGCAGGCGTGCCAAGCGTGAACCGCATTACTTTATTGCGTGATAGCGATGGCGATGGATTAGCAGAGTTACGTTTGCCATTTTTAGAAGGCTTGCATTCGCCTTTTGGCATGGCATTAGTGGGCGACAAATTTTATGTAGCAAACTCTGATGCGGTAATGCGTTATAACTACGCTGATGGAGAAAAACAAATCACCGAGCCTGGCGAAAAAGTGATTGATTTGCCTGCAGGGCGCATTAATCATCATTGGACTAAAAATATTATTCCCAATGCAGATGGTACTAAGCTTTATGTAACAGTTGGCTCTAACAGTAACGTGGCCGAACGTGGCATGGCAGCAGAAGAGGGGCGAGCTGCCATTTGGGAAATTGATATTGCAACGGGTGAGCATCGCATTTTTGCATCAGGCTTGCGCAACCCAAACGGTTTGGCTTGGCAGGGCAATACTTTATTCACAGTAGTCAATGAGCGTGATCAAATTGGCAGTGATTTAGTGCCCGATTATTTAACATCCGTTAAAGACGGCGCATTTTATGGCTGGCCTTATAGCTATTATGGTCAGCACATTGATGAACGTGTAAAGCCACAGAACACTGAATTGGTTGCAAAAGCGATTCAACCCGATTACGCATTAGGCGCACATACTGCATCGCTTGGTTTAGCATCGTCAATTGGTACATCATTACCTACGCAATTTGCTAACGGCATGTTTATTGGCCAACATGGTTCATGGAATCGACAACCATTAAGTGGCTATAAAGTCATTTTTGTGCCATTTACAAACGGCAAACCAACTGGTGTGCCAACCGATGTTTTAACAGGTTTTATCAGCAAAAAGGGTGAAGCTTATGGCAGGCCAGTGGGTGTTGCCTTAGATAAAAGTGGCGCATTATTAGTGGCAGATGATGTGGGTAATACCATTTGGCGGGTGACTGCTAGCGATGCAAGCCGTGGTTAAAACAAGTAAAACTAGTAACTTAACAAAAAATAGCCCTGATGGCTTATCTCAGCAACAGCTTCATACAATGCACGCCTATTGGCGAGCTACCAATTATCTATCGGTAGGCCAAATCTATTTGCAAGACAATACATTACTAAAGGAAAAATTAAGCCTAACACACATTAAGCCGCGCTTGCTTGGGCATTGGGGCACAACACCTGGACTTAATTTTATTTATGTGCACCTTAATAGGATAATCAAACAGCACGATTTAAACATGATCTATATTATTGGCCCAGGTCACGGCGGGCCAGGCATAGTGGCTAATACGTATTTAGAGGGCTCATATTCAGAGCGTTACCCAGCAATTGAGCAAAATGCCGATGGCCTAAAACGTTTATTTAAGCAATTTTCTTGGCCAAACGGCATACCTAGTCATGTGTCGCCCGAGACGCCTGGCTCTATTCACGAAGGCGGCGAGCTTGGGTACTCACTTGCCCATGCCTATGGCGCAGCGTTTGATAACCC
>JANOWA010000227.1:0-3517 GCA_031417675.1 Methylotenera sp. | reverse complement strand
ATTGAAAAAAACTTAGTTGCTCTTTTTTGGCAAACTCGGTAAACGCTTCTGCAATACCGTCTTGGGTTAAACCATCGTGGTTAAATAAATCGTGCTTTACGATTAAATGGCCGTGGCTATCGAGTAAAAACTCCCCACTGTCCTCATTGCCGTGAAAACGGGAATCTATTTTGTTGGCTATTAAATCTAATGGATTACCGTTTTTAGGGGAATGACGTGTTAGGGTGTTTTTAACAAATATTTTGTCGCCAGAATTATCTTTACTGGGTTGTTGCATGGTGGCAAAAAATATCGGGTAATCGTCTAGCTTTGGGCAAAGCACACCTTGCGCTTTGTCATCGTTCCATTTTTGCACCAGCAACACGCTGGTTTTGGTGCCTGTGTGCGGTTTAAACACGTTGCCGTGCAAGCCAACCACAGCTAATATTCGGCAATGCTCGGCTACAAATTCGCGGATTTGCTTATCGGATGAGTTGTTAAACCTGCCTTGTGGCAACACAACCGCCATGCGGCCACCTGGTTTTAAAAAATTCAAATTGCGTTCAATAAACAGTATATCGCGGCCAAGTGCTGTTTCGTATTTGCCATTGGCTTTTTTACCTAGCTCGTATTTGGCTAAAATACGCGTTTCTTTAATATCGCCCGCAAATGGCGGATTTGCCATGAGCACATCAAAACCAAAATCACGGTTATGCTCTTTGTCTTTACGCAGTTTGCGTAGCTTTTTCCAACCTTCGCCGTAAATATCTAGCCATGCTTCATCTTTGGTTTTTTCGTCCCAGCGTTCGTAATCTAGCGTGTTTAAATGCAATACGTTGGTTTGCCCATCACCTGCGATTAAGTTTAAAGTGCGGCCTACGCGCACAGCTTTTTCATCAAAATCTATCGCAAAAACATTGTTTTGTACATAATCTACACAACGTGGCGTTTTGGTCTCAGCGGTAAATAAGTGGCTTTTATCTAAGCCTTCTTCTTTCATAATCTGCTCCCACACATGAAAAATACCATGCACAGGAAAGCCGCAACTGCCCGATGCGGTATCTATCAAGGTTTCATGCTCTTGCGGGTTAAGCATTTTGACGCACATATCAATCACATAGCGCGGCGTAAAATATTGACCTTTTTCGCCTTTGCTACTTTTATTAATTAAATATTCAAAGGCTTCATCAACGACATCTAAATTTGAGTTAAACAGCTTTACGCCTTCTAACGAGGCCACGCAAACTGCCAAATGGCTGGGTGTAAGCTGTAGCTTGGCATCTTCGCTAAAAACACCTTCCCATTTATCTTTGGCTTTATCAAACAGTGCTTGAATTTTGTTGCGCAAATCCGTTTCTGTGTCGCCATAGTTTTTAAACACTAAGGTGCGTTTTTTATCGCGCCCGCTTTCCATTTCATCATATAGCTTGGTGAATATAAGTTTAAAAAGCTCTTCAAACACATCAACACCAGCATTTGCTAAAACCTCGTCTTCCATTTCAAGAATCAAATCTTTTAGCGATTTTTTCTCGTTGACCAGCTTGTCTTTTTTAACAAGATCATCGATTGTCCAGCGTTCTGAAAGTACATCAGATAGCTTTTCGGTAGCTTTGGGGATTTCAGGAATATCTTCAAAATAGTTAGGGTCTTTGCGATGGTAAAACGAAATACTTTCGCCGTTGCTCCATACGCCCATTGGTGCGCCTGTGGCGTTGCAATAGCTCTTTAACTGCTCTTTGCCATCTTTAAGTTTTGGCTTTTTAATTTCAACCAAAATATAGGGCACAGTGGCGTTGGCTTTATCAAAAATACAAATATCAGCCCGTTTTTTTTCGCGCCCAAATGTTACACCATATTCAAGCTCCATCCGCGTAGCTGGGTAACCTAAATCATTAATCAGCACCATTAAGTAAAGCTGGCGTACGGCTTCTTCTGGTGTGAGTTTGATTTCTTTATTGCGCACTAAACAGGTGATATAAGGTGTTGGCTTATCACGGCTATCTTTTATGCTGATACTTTGTTGTAAGACTGCAATTTTTTCATCGCTGAATTGCGTGAGCTTGTAAGCAGAGTCTCTAAGAATTTCGGCAAGTGTCATGTTAACCCTATATTTTTTTAATATGTTTAATTTAAGTTTGACGCAAACTAGATTAATTTTCTAGGCGTTTTTTACGCCGCCTCTGCCATTTGCTTCAATGTCACGTAATCAGTTTTGCCTGTGCCCAGCAAGGGGATTTCTGCAACGCTAATGATTTTTCTTGCCACTGCCAGCTCTGGCAAACCGAGGTTTTTTGCGACTATTTGCAAGTCTTCGCGTTTTAATTTTTTATCGGTGGTAAATAAAACAATACATTCGCCGCGTTGCGCATCGCTGATAGAACTTGCCGCGTGTTGATTTTCGGGCGCTGCGGTATTGGCAATTTGCTCCACCACTTCTAGCGACACCATTTCGCCCGCAACTTTAGCAAAGCGTTTTACACGACCACGAATATGCACAAAGCCTTCTTTGTCGATTTCGACAATATCGCCCGTGTTATACCAGCCGTCTGCTGGCGGATTTAATATGCCAGGGGCATCAAATAAATAATAGCCCATCATCACGTTTTCACCTTTAACAAATAATAACCCACCATTATCAATGCCAGGAACCGCTTCTAGCTTGTGATCTAAGCCTGGCACTAATTGGCCTACGCTGCCGTTTAAGTTGGCCATGGGCGTGTTAATCGAGATGCAAGGGGCGCATTCAGTTGCGCCGTAAGCCTCTAAAATGCGGATGCCAAATTTTTCTTGATAAGTTTTGCGCACTTCGTCATTAAGCTTTTCTGCGCCTGCGACAACCAGTCTAAGCTTATAAAAATCGTAAGGATGCGCGAATTTGGCATAGTTAGCTAAGAATGTGCTGGTCGCAAAAAAGATGGTGCTGCCACGGTCGTAAATCAGCTCAGGTATCACTTTATATTGCAAGGGCGATGGGAAAATATTGATTCTGATGCCACTTAATAGCGCCAGTAGCGATCCCGTAAAGCCAAACGAGTGAAATACTGGTAACACCATCATCATTTTGTCGGTAGGGTTAAAATCTAACACTGCAGCAATTTGCGCCACGTTGGCCAAAATACTTTTGTGCGAATGTACGACGCCTTTTGGTTTGCCCTCGCTGCCCGAGGTAAACAGTACAACAGCGGGGTCTTCTGGACGCTGACTATCCATTGCCGCGCGCGGGTAATGTAGCGCATAACCCATCAACCAAGCGCGGTCTAACATACCAAAATCTGCGCGTAAATCTTCTAAATACACAATGTTCAAATTTTGAAAATTTGCAACGACGCTTTCGAGTGTGGCTGCCTCTATAAATTTACGCGAGGTAATCACGGTTTTAATATTAGCCGCAACGCAGGCGTTTTGCATGCCCGCCGTGCCAGACGTGTAATTCAGCATGGCTGGCACGCGGTTAAAGGCGTTCATGCCCAAAATTAGCGCCAACGTGTTGGTAATGTTGGGCATTAATACGCCAACGGTTTCTTTTGGGCTGGTAACT
>JANOWA010000226.1:0-6336 GCA_031417675.1 Methylotenera sp. | reverse complement strand
GCGTTTTGCGATTGAATCGTAGCCATAACTGTTAATCGGCGGGGCTTCTGCCTATGCGCTACGTTTTGTTTGGGCGCGCATGGCTGAGATTGCCATATAAGTGGGCGCGTATTTTATGGTAGATATGTCGCATTATTCAGGTTTAATCGCGGCTGGCGTTTACCCCAGCCCCGTACCACATGCCGATTTTGTGACTTCGACTACGCATAAAACCCTGCGCGGCCCACGTGGCGGCATTATTTTGGCCAAAGCCGAGTTTGAAAAATCGCTAAATTCTAGCGTTTTCCCAAGTTTGCAAGGCGGCCCGCTGATGCATGTGATTGCAGGTAAAGCGACCGCATTTTTAGAGGCGCAACAACCTGAGTTTAAAGCCTATCAAACACAAGTGCTTAAAAATGCCGTGGTATTGGCTGAGACGCTGGCTACGCGCGGCTTGCGCATTATTTCTGGCCGCACCGAATCACATATGTTTATGGTTGATTTACGCCCAAAAGGCTTAACAGGCAAAGCCGCCGATGCCGCACTAGGCTTGGCGCATATTACGGTGAATAAAAACGCCATTCCTAACGACCCAGAAAGCCCGTTTGTGACTTCTGGTATTCGTATTGGCTCGCCAGCCATTACCACGCGCGGATTTATGGAAGATGAGGCGAAAATCGTTGCTAATTTAATGGCCGATGTGTTGGATAACCCAACCGATGAAGCGGTGATTGCGGCGACAAAAGAAAAAGTGCATGCGTTAACAGCCAGATTTCCTGTTTATGGCGCTTAATTTTGTAGGAGCGAATTTATTCGCGAATAAATTCGCTCCTACAAAGGGAGTAAGCATATGAAGTGCCCTTTTTGCGGCGACGCCGACACCCAAGTCATTGATTCTAGAGTGAATGATGAAGGCGATTCTATTCGTCGTCGCCGCAAATGTAGCGCTTGTGAAAAGCGCTTTACTACGTATGAAACCGCCGATTTGCAGTTGCCACAAGTGGTAAAAACCAATGGCACGCGCGAGGAGTTTAGTCGCGCCAAATTGCGCCTATCTTTCACCCGCGCCTTGCACAAACGCCCCGTGCCGACTGAATATGTAGATCGCGCGCTCGACCACATTGTGCAAAAAATGTTAAGCCTTGGCGAGCGTGAAATACCTGCAAGAGAATTAGGCGAAAGCGTGATGTCGGAGCTAAAAGTGATGGATAAAGTGGCCTATATTCGTTTTGCCTCAGTGTATCGCAGCTTTTCTGATGTGGATGATTTTCATGATGTTATTCGCGACTTGTAAAATTTAATGGCTTTTACTGCCGAAGACCATCTTTACATGACACGCGCTCTGCGGCTTGCGGAGCAAGGTTTATATTCCACCATGCCCAATCCGCGCGTCGGTTGCGTAATTGCGAAAGAGGGCAAAATAGTCGGCGAGGGCGCGCATTTAAAAGCAGGCGAGCCGCATGCAGAAGTGTTTGCGCTACGCCAAGCTGGCGAGCAAGCACACGGCGCAACTTTATATGTAACGCTAGAACCCTGCAGCCATACAGGTCGCACGCCACCTTGCTCGCAGGCCATTATTGATGCGGGTATTACTAAAGTGATTGCCGCCATGCAAGACCCCAACCCACTGGTTGCTGGCAGCGGTTTAGCGCATTTGCAAGCGCATAATATTGAAGTGGTTAGCGGTTTAATGCAAGCCCAAACAGAGGCGCTTAACCCAGGTTTTATCTCGCGCATGACGCGCCAAAAGCCTTTCGTGCGTAGCAAAATCGCCGCCAGTTTAGACGGCAAAACTGCGCTGAATAACGGTAAAAGCCAATGGATTACATCTGAACCCGCAAGGCTAGATGTGCAATATTGGCGCGCAAGAAGCTGCGCCATACTGACTGGCATCGGCACGGTTTTAAGTGATAACCCCAGCATGACGGTGCGGCTTGATAATGTGAGCCGCCAACCATTAAAAATCATTGTGGATAGCCAATTACAAACGCCAATTGACGCAAAAATATTGCAAGGTGGCAATGTGTTAATCGCATTTGCGTTTGATGCGCATAATCATGCTGACGCTTTGTTTGAAGCGGGCGCAGAGCTGCTTTGTATCCCGAATAACGACGGTAAAGTGTGCCTAAACGCGCTGTTAAGCCACCTAGCCAGCCAGCAAATCAACGAGGTGCTAGTAGAAAGCGGCCAAGGCCTTAACGGCGCGCTGCTAGTGCAAGGCTTAATTGACGAGCTGCTGATTTATTACGCGCCAAAACTCATGGGTAGCGCGGCCAAAGGCATGTTTGCCATGCCAGCGCTGACGCAAATGAATCAAGCCGTCGATTTACAAATGATAGAGCTGCGCCAAATTGGCGTCGATATTCATCTGCGCGCCAAGCCAGTCGTCAAGCAAACCTAATGATGCTCATTGATAGTCATTGCCACCTAGATGCCGCCGAATTTGATTCAGATCGCGATGCAGTGGCGCTGGCCGCCAAGCAAGCGGGCGTTGGCCTCATCGTTATTCCTGCCGTGCATCGCGAAAATTTTCAGCAAGTCATTGATTTGGCTAATAAACATGCACATTGTCGCTTTGCGCTCGGTATTCACCCGATGTACGTCGATAATGCACATCCCAGTGATTTAACCTTGTTAAAAAGTTTAATCGAACAACATATCGCCAGCAATAAACTAGTCGCTATTGGCGAAATTGGTTTAGATTTTTTTGTAACAAAGGATAACCGCGAGACGCAAGAATATTTTTTTAGCGAGCAGCTAAAAATCGCACAAGCCTTTGATTTACCTGTTGTTTTGCATGTACGCAAAGCGGTTGATGACGTGCTGAAGCATTTACGTCGCCACAAAGTGCGCGGCGGTATTGCGCATGCGTTTAATGGCAGCGCGCAACAGGCGAAGGCTTTTATTGATTTGGGCTTTAAATTAGGTTTTGGCGGTGCAATGACGTATTCACGTGCGCTGCATTTGCGCGATTTGGCTAAAAATTTGCCTTTAGAGTGCGTGGTGTTAGAAACCGACTCGCCCGATATTCCACCAGAATGGCTTGGCACAAAAGCTAGAAATAGCCCAAACGAGCTATTGAAAATTGCACAAGTTTTAGCTGACTTGCGTGGGTTAGAAATTGCGCAAATCATTGAAATTACAGGTAAAAATGTGATGCAAGTTTTGCCAAAAATAGCCGATTTATGCACACCTCTTAAAGTGCTACATTAACAAAGCAAAAAAATCCTTATTAAACAAAGGGTGATTCATAACCCATTGATTTTTATAATAAAAAAAGTAGATTAAAAAATGAACTTTTAGAAAAAAGCCTTTAAAATAGGTAGGTTACGTTTTTGTTACACAGTAATCCACAAAGTTATCCACAGATTTTGTGGATGGAAAGTGCGAATAAATAGAACCAAAAAAAATGCAAGTTTTATATTCATTTATTTTGATCATTTTTGACGATAAGTGCTTGCAATATTTATAACTGAATGGAATATAAAATAAAGTTTGTTTGATTATTTGATCGTTAAGATCAGGCTTTAAATAACTAATCTGATTAACCTGATTGAAATTAAAATAATGAAAGTTGCTGAAAAACACTTCCGTACCATTTGGCCAGACCCGCGCTGTCAGTTTGTCGAGATTATTGATCAAACCAAATTGCCGTTTGCGTTTGAAATTGTACGCATTGATAGCGTAGATAAAATGGTAGACGCCATTAAAAGCATGCAAGTGCGCGGTGCGCCCTTAATTGGTGCGGCGGCGGCTTACGGCATGGCGCTGGCCATGTTAGAAGATGATTCTGAGGCGCATGCGTTATTGTCAGCAGAAAAGCTTAAAAATAGCCGCCCAACCGCAGTCAACTTAGCTTGGGCGGTTAATCGCATGTTGGCTGTGTTGCAAAATACTAGCGGGCAGCGCAATTTGGCTGCATGGCGCGAGGCGGCGCACATTGCCGAGGAAGATGTGGCGCAAAATCAAGCCATTGGGCAACACGGTTTGGCGTTGATTAAAAATTTATACCAACATAAATTAAGAAAAAATAGACCATTCAATATTCTCACCCATTGCAACGCTGGCTGGCTTGCTACGGTAGATTTCGGCACGGCGCTTGCGCCTATCTACGCCGCTTGCGACGCGGGTTTGAATATTCATGTGTGGGTGAGCGAGACGCGTCCGCGCAACCAAGGCGCCTTTTTAACCGCGTGGGAGCTCGCGCAACACGGCGTGCCGCACACGGTAATTACGGATAACGCAGGCGGCCATTTAATGCAACAAGGTTTGGTGGATATGGTGATTGTAGGCGCAGACCGCGTGACGGCCAACGGCGACGTGTGCAATAAAATTGGCACTTACTTAAAAGCCTTGGCAGCGCTCGATAATAATATCCCCTTTTACGCCGCTGTACCTTCACCCACCATTGATTGGGATATTTCAAATCACGAAGAAATTGAAATTGAGCATCGGCACAGCGATGAAGTGTCGATTATACAAGGGCAAGCGGCTGATGGCAGCGTGCAAAACATTCGTGTTATTCCACCAGAATCAACCGCTGCCAACCCTGCGTTTGATGTCACGCCTGCGCGATTAGTCACTGGGATTATCACAGAAAAAGGTGTCTTTGCACCGAATGCGCTGACTCAAGTAAAAGACAATGGATAAACTTCGCAGAAAGTTAATGATAGGCTTGCTGAGTGCTTTATTTGGCGCGGAAAGCATCGCCGCCGCCCATGCAAAACGCAAAAAATCTAGTCTTAAAAATGCTGGCGCGCAAAAAGCGAATACCAATGCTGCAGGCAAGCAAAAGCCCCAAGTAGCTTCTGCTAGTGCAGTTAACAGCGCAGTTAACAGCATCGCTAACAATAGCGTGTTTGCTGGTGCGCGTTTGGGTATTAATATAGCGGGTATCGCCGATTGGGGCTCTGAATTTCCATTTGCGGATTTGTTTAAACAATCGCGCGAATGGGTCAGCCAAGCACAAGGCGCAGCGTGGGCTGCAGGCGAAAAACTAGACATTGACGAACATGGTTGGGTAAAACGCCTTGCGCCCAATGGATTCGCCACCACGTTTTTAAGTTCGTTTGAAGATGGGCATTATCCCAGTGGCGATTACCTTATCTTGTATGAAGGCGAAGGCGAAATTATTGTTCCATTTCATACCGTTAAATCCAGCAATTCAGGCCGACTAGTGGTGAATGTCGATGCGAAAAAAGGCGCTTTTCGGTTGGATATCGTTAAAACTAATCCGCAAAATTATTTAAAAAACATCCAAGTTATTTTGTTAGCGCTGGAGAAAGCTGTTGAGACAAATCCGTGGAATCCTGATTTTTTAAACCGTTGGTCGGGCGCATCTTGCTTGCGTTTTATGGATTTTATGACGACTAACGGTTCGGCTCAAGTCAATTGGCGCGATCGGCCACAGCTAAAAGAGGCTAGCTATGCCATCAAAGGCGTGCCACTTGAGTTGATGATTGATTTAGCCAATCGCTTAAATACCGAGCCGTGGTTTTGCATGCCACATCAAGCCAGTGATGACTATATCAAGCAATTTGCAACCATTGTAAAAACCCATTTAAAGCCCAATTTGCGTGCTTGGGTAGAGTATTCAAACGAAGTGTGGAATGGCGGCTTTAGTCAAAACGCCTATGCCTCAAAAGAAGGCCAGCGCTTAAAATTTGCCGAGCAGCCGTGGCAAGCGGCTTGGAAATATACCGCGCATCGCTCTGTGCAAATCTTTAATATTTGGCAGCAAGTATTTGCTCAAGATAAAAATGTTAAGCAAAAGCGTTTTGTGCGTGTACTGGCCTCGCAAGCGGCTAATACTGGCGTTGCCGAGCAATTGTTAAGTTTTGAGCAAGCCGCCAAACAAGCCGATGTGCTAGCGATTGCGCCCTATATCAATTTTAGCGTGCCGCCCAACGCAGATGATGGCATGACCGATAAAATTGTTGCCAATTGGAGCTTGGATAAGCTATTCGTTCAGATGAATAAAGTGGCCACCACACAAACGCTGCAATGGATACAAAATAATAAAAAAATAGCCGATCAATATGGTCTAAAATTAGTGGCTTACGAAGCTGGCCAACATTTGGTGGGTATTGCTGGCGCTGAAAATAACGCGCAAATGGCCAGCTTATTTTTAAAAGCCAATGCCGATTCGCGCATGGGTGAGCTTTATACACAATATTTAGCTCATTGGGTCAATAATGGTGGGGATTTAATGTGCGCGTTTAATAGCGTTGGCCCATGGTCAAAATGGGGTAGTTGGGGCTTGCTGCAATATAATGATGAAAAGCCAACGCCAAAATTTAAAGCAGTGATTGATTGGGCAAATGCGCGCGGGCAAAAAATGCGACTTTAGTTTTTTTT
>JANOWA010000225.1:0-4235 GCA_031417675.1 Methylotenera sp. | reverse complement strand
TGTCGCTCATCGCGGCCAAAAGCTTGATGCCAGCACGCAATAATTCACTTTTTTTCGCTGGCTTACCCATTGCCGTTAAACGTGCTTTTAGTAAAGTTAGTTGCGCGTATTCGTCTTTTGGCATGGTAAAGCTGTCGCGTTCCATTTTTATTTTTTCTGGTCTAATTTTTTTGTCATCTTTCTTATGGTTGTTTTTTTGAGTCATTTGTTGACGATCATTTTTTTTATCACTTTGGTTTTTATTGGCACTATTGCTGGTTCTTGGCGCTTGTTTTAGTGCGGTTCTTGCTTTTGCCTTAGCCATCGTTTTTACTACAGCTTTTGTAGCGGGAGCCGCTTTAACAGCTGGTTTCGAGACTGTTGGTTTTACGATTACTGGTTTAGAAATTACTGGCTTCGTGACTGCTGGCTTCGAAACTGCTGGTTTTGCGACTTTTGCTTTTGTAACAACAACTTTTGTTGCAGTTGACTTAGCTGCTTTAGATTTTGCTGGTGATGGTGTTAAACCAAGCGCAGCGGCTTGCATGGGCGATATTTTTGACATAGCTTTCTCCAAAATATTAAATAAAACAATTAAACAGTATAAATAGTTTATACCGTTTAGTGATTCTGTCAAATATTTTAATCTAAGCTTTTAACCAGCAAGCTCCAGTTAGTTTTTTGCCAAGCTAAAATTTCTTCTTCTAATAAATAACATGTTTGCGGAAAAGCCTGTTGCCATGCGCTTGGTAGGCTTAATAAAAAGGTATTTTCTGCGCGTTCTAGTACAATATTTTTTAGCACGGGCATATTACGCGAATGGCAAAAAATCACCGCAAGCCTTAACGCCATTAGCGTGGTAATAAATTGATCATCATTAAAATCGACTTCTAATTTTTTTAGTTTGCCACAATGTCCCAGCACTAATAATCCCAAGCGGTGCAGCTCGGTTTGGGTAAAGCCCATTAACTCGGTATTATCTAAAATATATGCGCCATGTTTTTGCAGTTCGCTATGTGAAATAGCTGCGCCAATCTCGTGGCATTGCGCCGCCCAGCTTAATATTTGGCGCGGTTTTGCAAAATTTAAATGACTTAAATCATACTGGTTATAATCAGGTGGTTTTAAAGTTAACGCCGCCGCATCAAAAAACTTTAAAGCCACAACGGCTACGTTTTGCGCATGTTTTTTATTGACCCCAAAACGGGTGGTGAGCGAGGTAATGGACGCATCACATAAATCTTGAGGCGCGTCCTGTTCATCTGCCAGCATATCGTACAATAAACCGTGGCGCAGCGCACCTTTGGCTACCATTAACTCATCCAGTTTAAGTAAATCGAATAGGCCAATTAATATGCTTAAACCACCGCCAATCACACTTTTTCGATCTTCTTTTAGTCCATTTAATTCAAGTTTATCGGCTGTTTTGGCTTTAATTAATTGGTGTCGTAGCCATGCTAAGCCTTCACGGGTAATTTTATTTTCATCAAAGCCTGCATAGCCTAACACCTCGGCTACTGCGCCCACCGTGCCAGATGCGCCGTATGCCACATCCCAATTAGCACGCTGATACTCATGCGCTACCGCATCTAAAAATGATTCAGCGGCGATTTCTGCACGTTGTAAATTTTTATCGGTAAAAGTGCCATCGGCAAAGTATTTAAGCGACCAAGCAACTGAACCCACGCGCAGCGAATCAGTGGTTTCGGCGGTTAATTGTTGGCCTAAAATAAACTCAGTCGATCGTCCGCCAATATCAATGACTAAGCGGCGTTCATCCGATTGTGGCAATAAGCGGCTGACACCTTCATAAATAAGCCGCGCTTCTTCCACGCCAGAAATCACCTCTATATCATAACCCAGTGCTTTTTTGGCTTGTTTGATAAACACATCGCGGTTGCGTGCCTCGCGCAAGGTTTGCGTGGCAACTGCGCGCACATGATGCTTAGGAAAGCCTTTTAGCACCTCGCCAAAGCGTGCTAAACATTTTAATCCACGCTCAATACCTTCTGGTTTTAAATTGCGCTCTTCATCTAAATCGCCGCCTTGGCGCACCGTTTCTTTTAAATAATCTACCCGCTGAATTTGGCCATGCGCAATGCGGCCAATCTCCAGCCTAAAACTGTTCGATCCTAGATCGACTGCGGCAAGTAGGGTTTCTGAAGAAACAATATGATCGTTTTGCATGCGCTTTTATAGCATATTTACGCGGTAGTTTGATGACGCTTTACAAAAATTATTGTAAATATTCATGCATTATTTCGCGCTCAAACTCAGGAAAATAACGCGCAATGACGCTTAAATCAAAACTGCGCAAAATGCTGGCGTTGGATTCGCGGGCAAGCAAAAATTCAAACGATTTTTTAAGTAACGCTCCAATATTCATGCGGCTGCCAGTAAGCTTTTGCGCGTAATCGGCTTGCACCTTCACCTGGTGCACCGTGCTTGAGCCCGCCGCCACTGTTACCTCAAACAAAGTGTCGTTGATTTTGGTGACTTGAATAATAACCATTTTAGCTCCAGTTTTTAATGTCATGCGCTTGAAATTTGTTGATTTAGCCCAATTTACACTAAAATAATCTCATTAAAAAGTCTTTTGAAGTAAGGAAAATCATGGCAACAAAAAATCAAAGCAGTGAAAAACGCGAATTTCAGGCCGAAGTCAAACAACTGATGCAGCTGATGATTCACTCGCTGTACAGCAACAAAGAAATCGTGCTGCGAGAGCTGATTTCTAACGCGTCGGACGCGGCTGATAAGCTGCGTTTTGAGGCGCTGGCCAATGGCGCGTTGTACGAAAATGACAGTGATTTAAAAATCCAAATTGGTTTTGATAAAGCCGCACGCACCGTCACTATTTCTGATAATGGCATTGGCATGAGCCGCGAAGAGGTGATCGCGAATATTGGCACGATTGCGAAATCGGGTACCAAAGAGTTTTTTCAAAGCTTAAGCGGTGATGAAGCAAAAGATGCAAACCTAATCGGCCAATTTGGGGTGGGCTTTTATTCTAGCTTTATTATCGCCGATAAAGTCACACTGATTACGCGTCGTGCGGGTGACACACAGGCAGTGAAATGGCAGAGCGAGGGCGAGGGCGATTACACGCTAGAAGCCGCCAATAAAGCCAGTCGCGGCACAGAAATCACCTTGCATTTACGAGAAAATGAAGACGAATTTTTAAACGATTGGCAGTTAAAATCCATCATTCGTAAATATTCTGATCACATCACTTTGCCGATTGTGATGTACAAAAGCGAATGGAAAGAAGGCGAAGAGGGCGCAGATGGCATTCAAAAACCTGGTGAGATGGTTGTCACCGATGAGCTGGAAACGATTAACAAAGCATCTGCCTTGTGGGCGCGCGCAAAAAGCGACATCACAATGGATGATTACAACGAGTTTTACAAACACGTATCGCACGACCACGAAGCGCCGCTAGCCTATACCCACAGCCGTGTAGAGGGCAAGCAAGAATATATTTCACTGCTGTATATTCCAAGCAAAGCGCCGTTTGATTTGTATGACCGCGAACGTCGCCACGGCATAAAATTGTATGTAAAACGCGTGTTTATTATGGAAGACGCCGATAAATTAATGCCGCAATATTTGCGTTTTGTGCGCGGCGTGATTGATTCGGCCGATTTGCCTTTGAATATTTCGCGCGAAATTTTGCAAGATAGTCGCGATGTAGATGCGATTAAAAATGGCTCGGTGAAAAAAGTTTTAGGCTTGTTAGAAGATTTAGCGGCAGATAAACCTGAAGATTATGCCAAGTTTTGGGCTGAATTTGGCCGCGTGCTAAAAGAAGGACCAGGTGAAGATTTCGCCAATAAAGACAAAATAGCAGGCTTATTGCGGTTTGCCTCTACCCGCATGGATACTGCCTCGCAGAGCATCTCATTGGCAGACTATATTGCCAAAATGCAGCCTGAACAAAAAGCCATTTACTACATTACGGCCGATACATTTGCTGCCGCGCAACACTCGCCACATTTGGAAATTTTCCGCAAAAAAGGCATCGAAGTATTGCTGTTAAGCGACAAAGTGGATGAATGGTTACTGGGCAGCTTAACGGAGTTTGACGGCAAAAAATTACAATCTATCGCCAAAGGTGATTTGGATTTAGGTGCGCTGGAAAGTGAAACCGAAAAAGAAATTCAAAGGAAAATTGAAGAAGAAGCAACGTCACTGATAGCGCGCGTAAAAACCACGCTGGGCGACGCCGTAAAAGCAGTACGCGTCACGCATCGTTT
>JANOWA010000224.1:0-2620 GCA_031417675.1 Methylotenera sp. | reverse complement strand
TCTATGTGTAAAACCAATTGTGTACTTTTTGCGCTGCGTTTAGCTAAAAAACCTTTAGCTTTTATAGTTGAGCCTAGTTGAATGTTCTGTTTTTTAAATATGTCTGCAAGGTCGCCTAAAGCAACCGCATTCACTTCACATTCCACTTTTCTTTTTAAACCCGCTTCAACTTGTTCTGAAGCATGTTGCAACACAAAACTTAACAACGGTATGCCTGCTGGCGTATAGCGTATTGGCGCTAAGCCAATAACCACGCCGCTCAGCGTTAAATTATTCAGCTGCTGCAACCTCAGCAACAACTACTGGCGCTGCCACAGGTGCGGCGACTGGTTGTGCTGTACTCGCCGCTTCATCGCGACTGAGCACTGAACGTGATTTTTCTTCTTTCATCATCGGGCTTGGCGCAGTAGCAGCAGTTTTAGTACCCATCGTTAAGTGGCGCAATACCGCATCATTAAACTTAAAGCCGTGCTCAAGTTCAGCCAATGCTTCTAATGTACACTCAATGTTCATCAACACGTAATGGGCTTTGTGAATTTTTTGGATTGGATAAGCCAATTGACGACGGCCCCAATCTTCTAGGCGGTGCATAGTGCCACCAGTAGAGGTCACTAGTGCGCGGTAACGCTCAATCATTGCAGGCACTTGCTCGCTCTGATCGGGGTGGACGATAAAAACTACTTCATAATGTCGCATGAAATCTCCTTGTGGTTAAAGCCACCCACCATGCAAGCGGTGTGGCAAGGTTTAAAGAGACGCGATTATAGGTGAAAAACGTTGATAAATCAAACCTATTAGTGCAAAAATGATAGTCAATGTTGAATAATAAGCATAATCATGACAAAAATGAATATTTGCGACGTTTAAATGAGTTGATTGCAGCTTGAAAACCAAGCAATACGGTGCAACGCCTTTTATTTATAACGCCGTACACAAACTTAATAAAATTGAAAATTTAGCTAATAATGGCTGTCAATACCCCAAAGTGGCTATTGACAGTGAAGTGCTTGACAATTCACAAGGATGGGTTTAACGTCACATTTATGTAAGTAATTGTTTCTTCAGCTTTTAATTTAATATTTTTTAATTTAATATAAAAGGTAAAATTCAAATGAAAATACATATTACCAAGGCATTAGTAGCGGCTGTACTGATCACCTTATCAGCCCACACACAGGCTTCGCTCGTTAGATACACCGCCCCAGTTACTGGCTCGAGCTCCTCGCTTACTGGAACATTCACATACGATGACGTACTGAAAGTCTTCTCTAACGTAAATCTGACGTATGACCTCGCAAATGGGAACGTCCAAACAATAAGTGCGCTTACTAGTAACGGGCCGAATAGCGCAAGCACGCTCAGCCGCAGCTTTATAGGCTCTCGTCCTATACAACTGCAAAACACCGAGTTTGCACTCACTTTCGGCGCGCTTGGAGGCCTCAATTTACTCAGTATTGTCACTTGGTCGAGTATTACCGACATCCTTACTTTTGATACCCAAAGAAAAATCTTCGGTTTCCAAGAGTCTGGGGAGTCAACATTCTCAGTCGCGGAGCTGTTGTCATCAAGTTCACCGTCAAGGGTGCCATTGCCATCCTCTATTGCAATGTTTGCAAGCGGCCTAATCGGCTTTGCGGGCTATCGCCGTCGTCAAAAGTAAATTTATATTTGCGCCAGTCAGCAGTACTATCGCGGCGCATTAGGATGATAGTCCCCACAATCTGCCCGCGTGGGGGGCAATTACTGCAAGGTATTGCGCAGGATGCGCATTTACACTAGCTTTTTTACGCGATTAAATCTGGCATTTCTGCCCCAAAAAACTTCACACGTAATTTTTTCAATTGATCTCTAAAATCGGCGGCTTTTTCGAACTCTAAATTCTTGGCCGCATCATGCATAGCCTTTTCTAAGCGCTTCATTTCTTTGGCAATTTGTTTTTCGCTTAAGCTTTCATAGCTGGCTTGATCTTGGGCGGCTTTGCGTTCGCGCTTGCCTTCTTCTACGTCGTAAACGCCGTCAATCATGTCTTTTACGCGTTTGACTATGCCTTTTGGCACAATGCCGTTGGCGGTATTAAAAGCCATTTGCACGCCGCGCCTGCGTTCAGTCTCGTCCATCGCCGCTTTCATGCTACGGGTGATACGGTTGGCATAAAAAATTACCTTGCCGTTAAGGTTGCGCGCGGCGCGGCCTGAGGTTTGTATTAAGCTGCGTTCTGAGCGCAAAAAACCTTCTTTATCGGCGTCTAGCACGGCCACTAGCGATACTTCAGGAATATCCAAACCTTCGCGCAACAAGTTAATGCCAACCAGCACATCAAACTCGCCCAAGCGCAAATCGCGGATAATCTCTACGCGTTCCACCGTATCAATATCACTGTGCAAATAACGTACTTTTACGCCGTGTTCATTTAAGTAATCGGTTAAATCTTCTGCCATGCGTTTGGTTAATGTGGTGGCTAACACACGTTCACCCACGGCTACGCGTAGCTTAATTTCCCCAAGCAAATCATCCACTTGCGTGTCGGCTGGCTTTACTGTAATCGGCGGATCAATCAAGCCAGTTGGGCGCGCAATCATCTCCACCACTTGTTGTTGATGATTTTTTTCGTATTCGGATG
>JANOWA010000223.1:0-1961 GCA_031417675.1 Methylotenera sp. | reverse complement strand
CTTGGCCAGTTTGAAGAAATCTATTTAGAAGTTCCGCAAGAATGTTTGATTTTGACCATGAAAGCGAATCAAAAATACTTTCCGCTTTTAGATAGCAACGGCAAACTCACCAATAAATTTTTAATTGTTTCTAACATTACGCCAAACGACCCAAGCTTTGTCATTGGCGGCAACGAACGCGTGGTACGCCCGCGTTTGGCCGATGCAAAATTCTTCTTTGACCAAGACCGTAAAAAAACGCTAGGCTCTCGGGCTGCTGGACTTTATAAAGTAACTTACCACAATCAATTGGGTTCGCAGGGTGAGCGAGTAGAACGTGTGCAATACATAGCAACTATAATGGCACGATACTTAGGAGGTGATGCGCTGGCTTTGCAGGCTGAGCGAGCCACATTGCTAAGCAAGTGCGATTTACTAACAGATATGGTTGGTGAATTTCCTGAACTACAAGGCATTATGGGGGCATATTATGCACGAAACGATGGAGAGTCTGATGCAATAGCTGACGCTATTGCAGACCACTATAAACCACGCTTTGCTGGGGATTCTTTACCACGTAATGAATTAGGTCTCATGGTTGCACTCGCAGACAAGCTAGAAACTTTAGCTGGGATGTTTAGTATTGGACAAACGCCAACTGGCGACAAAGATCCGTTTGCACTGCGCCGTCATGCACTAGGTGTAATCAGAATATTGATAGAGTGCAAATTTCCAATTGAACTTAACTATATTCTCCATTCAATTGCTATAGCTCGGTTTAAGTTCGCAGGAGACAGGGGCCCGATGGAGGCGCTTGAAACATTTATATTCGAACGATTTGAAAGTATGTTAAAAGAGTTGGGTTACACACCTCAAGAAATTGATTCAGTACTTGTGTTGAAACCACAATTATTATGGGAAGTGCCTCTGCGCTTATCTGCTGTGCGAGCTTTTGCAAGCCTTGTAGAAGCACCTGCTCTAGCCGCGGCTAATAAGCGCGTTGGCAATATTCTGAAAAAAGTGGAAGGTGAAGTGAAGGCTGAAGTGAAAGCTAACTTACTTACAGAACCCGCTGAAATTGCACTTAATACTGCTTTAAGCAAAGTAAAACCAGAAGCTGATAAGTTATTTGAAAGTGGAGATTACAAAGCCTCGCTTAAGACTTTAGCTGCGTTAAAATCACCTGTGGATGACTTTTTTGATAACGTGATGGTAAATGCGGATGACCCTGCGCTTAAGGCAAATCGCCTCGGTTTGTTAGCGATTTTGCACCAAACCATGAACCGCGTTGCAGATTTATCTAAATTAGCAAGTTAACAACATCCCCTCTCCCGCAAGCGGGAGAGGGCTAGGGAGAGGGGCAGCAAGCATGAAGCAACAATTTGTTTACTTTTTAACATCGACGCCCCTCTCCCCAACCCAATCCCGCTTGCGGGAGAGGGGGCTGATGTATGATGTAGTGGAGTTAAAATGAAACTCGTCATTTTAGACAGAGACGGCGTAATCAATAAAGATTCCGTCAATTTCATCAAAAACACCAATGAGTGGATTGCGTTACCAGGTAGCTTGGAAGCCATTGCGCTGCTGAATCAAAGTGGTTTTCGCGTGGCGATTGCAACCAATCAAAGTGGTATTGCCCGTGGCTTATTTGATATGGCAACACTGAACGCGATTAACGACAAAATGTACCGCGCACTGGCGCAAATGGGTGGGCGTATTGATGCGCTATTTTATTGCCCACATTCGGCCGAAGACAATTGCACTTGCCGCAAACCAAAAACAGGCATGATAGAAGATATTGGCCGCCGTTTTTCGGTTGATTTAACAGAAGTGTATGGCGTTGGCGATTCGCTACGCGATTTACAAGCTTTTGCCGATGCAGGCTGCAAGCCAATATTGGTGCGGTCTGGCAAGGGTGAAGAAACGCTTGCAAACGGCAACCTGCCTGCTAACACTTTGGTTTTTGCTGATTTAGACGAAGC
>JANOWA010000222.1:0-4434 GCA_031417675.1 Methylotenera sp. | reverse complement strand
GCTGGTTGGGTAAAGCATTTCTTGCATGCCAGGCCCGCCACGTGGGCCTTCGTAGCGAATCACCACTACATCACCCGCCACAATTTGGTCGGCCATAATGCCTTCTACAGCAGCATCTTGAGATTCAAAAATACGCGCGCGACCAGTAAACTTAAGAATACTGTCATCGACACCCGCAGTTTTTACAATGCAGCCATCCAAGGCGATGTTACCGTACAGCACCGCTAGCCCACCATCTTTGCTATAGGCATGTTCAATGTCGCGAATGCAGCCATTGGCGCGGTCTGTGTCTAAATCTGGCCATAACATGCTCTGACTAAAAGCAATGGTCGTTGGAATGCCACCTGGCGCTGCGCGATAGAATTTTTTCACATCCTCATCAGTGGTGGTGGTGATATCCCATTTATCTAAGGCGGCACCCATACTGGCAGAGTGCACGGTTGGAATGTCGCGATGAATCAGGCCGCCACGGCTTAATTCAGACAAAATCGACATCACGCCGCCAGCGCGGTGCACGTCTTCCATATGGTATTTTTGCGTGGCGGGCGCGACTTTGCTCACGCATGGCACTTTGCGCGAGATTCTATCGATATCACTCATGGTAAAGTCCAAGCCAGCCTCGTGCGCAGCAGCCAGCAAATGCAATACGGTGTTGGTACTACCCCCCATCGCCACATCTAGCGCCATGGCGTTTTCAAAGGCTTGCATGGTCGCAATATTACGCGGCAAAACTGAATAGTCATCTTGCTCGTAATGGCGTTTGGCGATTTCTACAATTAAACGACCTGCTTGCAAAAATAATTGCTTGCGCGCGCCATGCGTGGCCAATGTTGAGCCGTTACCAGGTAAGCTTAAACCAAGCGCTTCGGTCAAACAATTCATCGAGTTGGCAGTAAACATGCCGGAACAACTGCCACAAGTCGGACAAGCTGAGCGTTCAATCGCATCCGATTTTGCGTCGCTTACTTTGCTATCGGCCGCAGCCACCATGGCATCTACCAAATCGAGCTTTAACTCTTCGCCTTGCCAGTTTACTTTCCCTGCTTCCATTGGTCCGCCAGATACAAATACCACGGGGACATTCAAGCGTAACGCTGCCATCAGCATACCAGGGGTAATTTTGTCGCAATTTGAAATGCACACTAATGCATCTGCACAGTGCGCGTTCACCATATATTCCACGCTATCGGCAATGAGATCACGCGAAGGCAAGCTATACAACATGCCGCTGTGACCCATAGCAATGCCGTCATCCACGGCAATGGTGTTGAATTCTTTGGCCACGCCGCCTGCACGCTCAATTTCACGCGCCACTAATTGGCCAAGGTCTTTTAAATGTACATGGCCTGGCACAAACTGCGTGAATGAGTTTGAAATGGCGATAATTGGTTTTTCAAAATCGCCATCTTTCATGCCTGTGGCACGCCACAATGCGCGTGCGCCTGCCATGTTGCGGCCGTGGGTGGTGGTGCGAGAACGATAAACTGGCATGATTCAAAACCTTATGACAATAAACTTGCGGCAATTAAAACGTATAATGCTATTTTACCGCAACCACAATGATATGACATCCACAATATGCCTTTAATTCACCCACAATTTGACCCCGTAGCCTTGCATATCACCGAAACGTTCGGCATTCACTGGTATGGGCTAATGTATTTGCTGGGATTTTTAGCGTTTTTTGCGCTGGGTCGCAGCCAAATTAAGCATAAGCCTTGGTTTGGCTGGACAAATACAATGCTCGATGATGCTTTATTTTATGGTGCTTTGGGCGTTATTTTAGGCGGACGTATTGGCTATGTTTTGTTTTACCAATTTGCCAGCTTTATACAGCATCCACTGGATATTTTCAAAATTTGGCAAGGCGGCATGAGCTTTCACGGTGGCTTTTTGGGCGTGTTAATCGCCATGTTTTTCTTTACGCGCAAATACCCTCAACCTTCCAATTCAAATCAATGGCTGAAGATAATGGATTTTGTCGCACCCCTCGTACCTATTGGCCTGGGCGCAGGCCGCATGGGCAACTTTATTAATGGCGAACTGTGGGGCAGAGCGACCAACTCGACTTATGGCATGATTTTCCCGCAAGTGGATAACATTGCGCGCCATCCTTCGCAGCTGTATGAATTTGCGCTAGAAGGCATTGTTTTATTTGCTATATTATGGATATTTTCACGCAAACAACGGCCAATTGGTGCGATTTCTGCGCTGTTTTTAATCGGTTACGGCAGCTTTCGATTTTTGGTGGAATACACACGCCAGCCTGATGAATACTTGGGCTTGCTGCAGCTGGGCTTAAGTATGGGGCAATGGCTAAGCTTGCCAATGATTGTGTTGGGTGTTTGGATGTGGTTTAAATCTCGTCAGCAGGCGATTAATTAAAGTTGAAAATCCAACATTTGCAATAGTAATTCGACAGAAAATAATATTATCAATTTCTTAATTAAGTATTTCTACTTAAAAATCATGCAGTTATAAAATTAATGGTGTGCCTTCAACTTGGCATGCTACTTGCAGAATACTAACCATAATCACTTAAGGTTAGCAGTAATGAAAAAGCTTTGGAACAAATTGTTTAAAACGCAGCCGCAATATAATTACACCATTGCGGATTATCAGCCCGTTAAAATTAACTCGCTTGAAACCAAAGTTAAAGTGACTGAGTATGAAGTAGATGCGCGCTTACAAGGCGATGAAATGGATATTGACAATATTTATGAAAAACAATAAATACAGTTTTGTTTTTCTATAATTTTAACGATGTAATTTATTGTGCTGCCTAGATTGATGCCTAGTAATCTCTTCACTACGCAGTTTTAAATGTTTGGTGGTTTGTCCGTGAGTGCGTTCGCGCCATAATTTAAACGAGTTTAATTTTAAATTAGCCCGCATAATTTTAATCACACCATCTTGGCTTATGCCAAATTGCGTTTCAATCGCCTCAAATGCAGTACGGTCTTCCCAACCCATTTCAATAATCCTATTTAAATCTTCTTGCGTAAAATCTTTGTCTTTGTGAGGATTTTTTAGCAACAACGTTTAATGCCTTTCCATTTACTAGTCTGCCATTCTTTAAAAAATGCTTCGCGGCTTAATGCCGGCTCTGCGTCATTTCTATCTACATGAAACTCATGGTAATGCGCCAAATAACGTTCATAGGCGTCATCGCCAGAAAGTTGACGTACGTTTTGCCACAAACTTTTAATTTTACTTAGCATTAATCTCTCACCCAATTGTCGTCTAATTGGCACGGCGAATGCGGCACTTCTGATGTCGGCAACACAGGTTTTCCGCTTAAATGTCTGGCACAAACCCACAACATATCCGCAATCACAATCCACAACATTGCTACAAAAAACAGCGTTAAATAGGCATCTAAATGCTGGTTAAATATCAATTTTGGCGCGATTAAAGCTTTATCCGCAGGCAGCAATCCTGCCGCTAATTTGCTACTTAAATCGTTGGCCGCTGCAAAAAAACCGATTCTAATATCCTCACTAAAAATCTTTTGCCAAGCGGCTGTGCTCGTGATTGTTACTAGCCAAGCTAATGGCAGCCCAGTTACCCAAGCATATTTTAACTTGCCAGTTTTAACCAAAATACCCGTTGCTACACATAAGGCAATAGCGGCCAGCATTTGGTTCGCAATACCAAATAACGGCCATAAAATATTCACACCGCCATTCGGATCAATCACACCAATGTACAAAAAGTAGCCCCAACCCGCCACCACAATGGCGCTGGTGAATATCACTGATGGCATATAGGAAGTTTCACCTAATTTTTTGTTGAAATTACCCAGCATATCTTGCAACATAAAGCGGCCGACACGCGTACCAGCATCAAGCGTGGTGAGGATAAAAATCGCTTCAAACATAATGGCAAAGTGATACCACAGCGCGAGTAGGTTTTTGCCAAACGCATTGCCAAATATGCTCGCCATACCCACCGCCAAACTAGGTGCACCGCCAGTACGGGCGAATAAGCTGCTTTCACCCATATCTTTGGCTAATTGGTTCATTTGTTCAACTGTTACTGCAAAACCCCAACTATTGATTTTAGCGACTGCGTCTATCGCATCTTTACCCACCACGCCTGCAGGGCTGTTAATGGCAAAAAATACGCCAGGCTCTAGCACGGTTGCGGCAATCATCGCCATAATCGCGACGAAACTTTCTAATAGCATAGCGCCGTAGCCAATCATGCGAATATCGCGCTCGTTTTCCAGTAATTTAGGCGTTGTGCCAGAGGCGATTAAGGCGTGAAAGCCTGAAATCGCGCCACAAGCAATGGTGATAAATACAAATGGAAACAACTTGCCGCCGAAAATTGGCCCTGTGCCATCAACAAACTGTGTAATGGCGGGCATGTGGATTTGCGGGCGCAGCATCACAATCGCAATCGCCAGCAAAATCACCGTGCCTAGCTTCA
>JANOWA010000221.1:0-7614 GCA_031417675.1 Methylotenera sp. | reverse complement strand
CGCGTAGCTAGAAACACCATTTGCGGCGGTGATACCTGGCACGACTTGGAATGGTACGCCATGTTGCATTAGGGTTTCAATTTCTTCGCCACCACGTCCGAATATAAACGGGTCGCCACCTTTAAGGCGCAATACGCGCTTGCCTTGCAGCGCCAGTTTTGCCAATAGCTCGTTAATTTCCTCTTGCGGCATGGTGTGCTGATCGCGCGATTTGCCCACAAAAATCAGCTCGGCATCACGTCGCACTAGCTCCATTACTTCAGGCGAAACCAGTTTATCGTACACGCATACATCGCATTGCTGCATCAGACGCAGCGCACGAAACGTCAGCAAATCTGGGTCGCCTGGGCCACCGCCCACCAAAAACACCTCACCTTTATTGGCAGTTGCATCTGTGTCATTCAATATATTTTGCAGCAACTCGCGCGCAGCTTGCTCTTGGCCAGACAATACGCGCTCGACCACTGGGCCTTGCAATATACCTTCCCAAAATATTCTTCTAGCTTGGGTAGTGCCAAATTTAGCTTTGACTTGCTCACGAAATTCACCTGCAATATCGGCAATTCGGCCATACGTGGCGGGCAGCATCGTTTCAATTTTGGCACGAATATAGCGCGCTAGTACAGGTGCATTGCCCTCGCTTGAAATCGCAATCACCACTGGGCTGCGGTCGATAATAGAGCCCATGGTAAACGTGCATAAATCAGGCGCATCCACCACATTCACGGGGATATTTTGCGCTTTGGCTGCAATGGAAACGGCAATATTCACCGCCTCATCATCGGTTGCGGCAATCACCATACACGCGCTTGTCAGCTGATTTGGCTCAAAATTAGTTTGCACATAGTTAATTTTTTGCGCTACTACTAAGTCTTGCAACTCATGGCAAATCGCAGGCGAATAAAGCGTAATTGCCGCACTTGCTTTTAGCAGCATGCTGACTTTGCGCATGGCAACATCGCCACCGCCAATCACGACACAATGACGGTTTTTGATATTAAAAAAGATGGGCAGTGCTTGCATGTTAAGTTTCAGCAATTGAATTTGTCTATTTTACATTGCACTAACTTAGATTGCACTGCTTTACATTGCAATGTGCAAATACGTTAAAATGTTGCTTTATAAATTAAGCTATTTAAATTGAGTATCCCTAAAATCACTTCACCCAAAAAAGTCTTTATTAAAACCTTCGGTTGCCAGATGAACGAGTACGACTCATCGCGCATGGCAGATTTGCTACACGCCGACAATGGCATGACACAAACTGACAATATAGATGATGCCGATGTCATTTTGCTCAACACTTGCAGTGTGCGCGAAAAAGCAGAAGAAAAAGTCTTTAGCCATCTGGGGCGATTTATTCCTTTAAAAGCCAAAAACCCCAATTTAATCATTGGTGTGGGTGGCTGCGTGGCGAGTCAAGAAGGTGACAATATTATCAAGCGGGCGCCGTATGTGGATGTGGTGTTTGGTCCACAAACCTTGCACCGCTTGCCCGAGATGATTAAAAACTCGCAAAACTCTGGTAAATCGCAAGTCGATATTAGCTTTCCCGAAATTGAAAAGTTTGATCATTTGCCACCACCGCGAGTAGAAGGTGCAACGGCGTTTTTAAGTATTATGGAAGGCTGTAGCAAGTATTGTAGCTTTTGCGTGGTACCTTATACACGCGGCGAGGAAGTATCACGACCGTTTGCTGACATTCTGCTGGAAGCCGCACAACTGGCTGAAGCTGGCGTAAAAGAAATCACGCTGCTTGGCCAAAATGTAAATGCGTACCGCACCGAATTTGAAGGCGTTGATGCCGATTTAGCCATGCTGATTGAAAGCATTGCCGAAATTCCACAAATAGAGCGCATCCGCTTCACCACTAGCCACCCCAATGAAATGAACGAGCGGCTGATTGCTTGTTTTGCCAATGTGCCAAAACTCGCTGTACAGTTGCATTTGCCTGTGCAAGCGGGCAGCGACCGTATTTTGATGGCGATGAAGCGCAATTACACCGTGCTGCAATACAAAAGCATCATCCGTAAACTCAAAACTGCCAGCCCAAATTTAATATTTACGTCAGATTTTATTATTGGCTTTCCAGGTGAAACCGAGGCTGATTTTGAGGCCACCGTAAAATTAATGAAAGATGTCGGCTTTGACTACAGCTTTAGCTTTTTATACAGCCCGCGCCCCGGTACGCCCGCTTCGTTTATTAAGGACGATACGCCGCAAGCCACTAAATTAGCGCGTTTGAGTCGATTACAAGCCATTAATGAAGCGCAAGGCGATGCCATTAGCCGTGCAATGTTAGGTACGGTGCAGCGCGTGCTAATCGATGGCGCATCACGCAAAGACGCCAATTTGCTAGCAGGAAAAACCGATAATAATCGCGTGGTGGATATTGCAGGCGATGTGAGTTTAATTAATACTTTTGTACAAGTGAAAATCACCGATGTGACGAATCCAAGACGATTGTTTGGCGAAATAGTGACAAATCAATGATAAAAAACTACAATGTTTACAATTGTAGTTTTTAGGAGCGAATCATGGCAGTTTCTTCAGTATTAAGCGTTAGAGTCAACGCAAAAGATGAGCAAATACTCGCCCAAATGGCAGAAGCCACAGGCGTGAGCAAGTCTAAACTAGTGGCCGAGGCCATTCATAATTATGTTGAGATGAACGTGCAATATCGCAAGCTGATTCAAGAACGTATTGCGGCGGCAGATCGTGGCGAGTTTGCGACTGACGAAGAAATGCGTGAAACATTCGCGCAATGGGGTGTAGATTACACGCCATGAAGGTGATATGGTTAAAGCGAGCGCGCAATGATTTAAATGAAGCAATTCAATGGCTTAATCAGCGCAATCCAGCGGCTACTCGCAAGGCAGCTAAATTGATTAACTTGCAAGTCAGCCAGCTAGGGGGCTACCCCCAGCTTGGACGCATCGGGCTAGTTGAAGGCTCTCGTGAACTCGTCATTCAACACACGCGCTATATTGCGACATACCAAATTAACTCTCAAAACAAAAACATCGAAATTCTCGCCCTTATACATGAATCAATGCAATGGCCAGAAGAATTTTAACCATATTATTAACATCCATGGAAATCACCTTACAACCAGAAGACAACGTGCGATTGAACAACCTGTGCGGCGCGCTAGACGAAAATATTAAGCAAATTGAAACTGCACTAGAGGTGAATATTAATCGCCGTGGCAGTACCTTCAACATCAGCGGCAAGCTAGATAATACGCGGCTGGCAGCGCAGTTGCTGGAGAATTTTTATGTGCGCGCTAAAAAGCCGTTGGAGCTGGAAGAGATTCAGCTTGGCCTAGTAGAAATTGATAAACTCAAGCCTGACGATGTAAGCAGCACCGCCATGCCGATATTGATGACCAAGCGTGGCGATTTGCATGGCCGCACGCCGCGCCAAGTGGAATATTTACAGCAAATTCAAGATCACGATATTACCTTTGGCATTGGCCCAGCGGGAACAGGTAAAACTTATTTAGCCGTTGCCAGCGCGATAGATGCCATGAATCGTGACAGAGTTAAAAGAATTGTACTGGTGCGCCCAGCGGTGGAAGCTGGCGAAAAATTAGGCTTTTTACCTGGCGATTTAAACCAAAAAGTGGATCCCTATTTACGCCCACTTTACGATGCGCTGTATGACTTGGCGGGCTATGACACCGTGAATAAAATGTTTGAGCGCGGCGCGATTGAAGTAGCGCCTCTGGCCTACATGCGCGGCCGTACACTCAACCAAAGTTTTATTATTTTAGATGAAGCGCAAAATACCACACCCGAGCAAATGAAAATGTTTTTAACGCGCATTGGTTTTGGCACCAAGGCGGTGATTACGGGCGATGTGACGCAGATTGATTTGCAAAAACACCAAAAAAGTGGCTTGGTAGAAGCGCAAAAAATCTTAAAAAACGTAAAAGGTTTAGCGTTTACACAGTTTTTAAGTGCCGATGTGGTGCGCCACCCACTGGTGCAAAAAATCATTAATGCGTATGAAGAATATGAGCAAAAAACAGTTTCTGAGGAGCAAAGAAAAAACTAATGTCACAACTTGATATTACCATTCAAATCGCTAGTGAACTAGTAAATGTGCCAGCAAAATCACAATTCAAAAAATGGGCGCAAGCCGCACTGCGCGTAGATACCGAGGTCACAATTCGCATTGTCGATGCGCAAGAAGCCTTGGAGTTAAACAGTCAATATCGCGGTAAAGATTATGCGACCAATGTACTGACATTTCCGCTAAGCGAAACACCACATTTGATGGGTGATATTATCATCTGTGCACCTGTCGTTGCGGCTGAAGCGGCGGCGCAGCACAAAGATTTAATGGCGCACTACGCGCATTTAACTGTACATGGCATGTTGCATTTATGTGGTTTTGACCACGAAGCAGAGCCGCAAACCGAGCTGATGGAATCGATAGAAATACAAATTTTAGCCAAATTAGGGTATGCTAATCCTTATCTTATTACAGAGGGCGCCGCTTAATGGCCTCCGAACCCGAAAAGTTAAATAACAAACTCAGTACTAAAATCACCTTATTAGAGCGCTTAAGCAATTTTTTGCTGCGCGAGCCAGAAGACCGCGAGCAGCTAGTTGAGCTGTTGCACGGTGCGTATGAAAACCATTTAATGGATGCTGATTCGCTCGCCATGATAGAAGGCGTGCTGCAAGTGAGTGAGATGCAAGTGCGCGACATTATGATTCCGCGCTCGCAAATGGATGTGATTGACATCACTGATCCGCCCGAAAAGTTTATTCCACATGTGATTGAAACCGCGCATAGCCGCTTTCCTGTTATCGAAGACGACAAAAACGATGTGATTGGCATTTTGCTGGCCAAAGATTTGCTGCGCTATTACGCGGGTGAAGACTTTGAAGTGCGCGATATGCTGCGCCCCGCCGTGTTTATCCCCGAATCAAAACGCTTAAACGTGCTACTAAAAGAGTTTCGCAGCAACCGCAACCATATTGCCATTGTGGTGGACGAATACGGCGGCGTGGCGGGCATGGTGACGATTGAAGATGTGTTAGAGCAAATTGTCGGCGATATTGAAGACGAATACGATTACGACGAAGACGAAGACAATATTATTCAAAACGCTAATGGGCATTATCGCGTAAAAGCGCTGACCGAAATTGCCGACTTTAACGCGGCAGTTGGCACTCATTTTAGCGATGAAGAATATTCTACCATTGGCGGTTTGGTGGTGAATAAGTTTGGACACTTACCCAAACGCGATGACCGTGTATTAATCGATAACCTAAGCATTAGCGTGCTTAAGGCTGATAGTAGGCGCTTACATTCGATACTGGTTGAAGTGATTCCAGATGAACCTTTTCCAATCGAATCGACCTAATTTATTGCATAATTGATTGAACTAATTTCTGCGCCACAATCTCATACAGCTACTATTTTGAGGAGTATTGATGATGAATAAAAATGCACGGTTTGTTGTGATGGCAAGTGGCTTATTAAGTAGCGTTTTGTTTGTTGGCATGGCGCTTGCGGATGAAGCGAAAACCGCATCAGCCACTGGCAAACTGCCTCTTGAAGAAAAAGCTTTTGTTGATGCGATTAACAAGTTTGATAAAACCAAAATTATTGAGCAGCTGGGTAAACCCGCTAAAGAAGATGATGTGAAGCTAAAGGATTCTGGCAAAATTGTTGCCTCAATTTGGCAATATCACAACATTAACAAAGACGCTGAAGGCAAATTGTATCAAACTACAGAGTTAGATTTTGTGGATGACCAAGTGGTGCAAGTGGTGTTTTTGAATAATGATGGCTCGGAAGCAACAACTGGCCAGACCTACGAAGTGAACCCGAACGCAAACCCTGACGAAGTGCCACAAGGCTATACGCCAATGAACCCGCCAGCTGGCATGTAGCAAAGTACTTTCATGCATATTTAAGGCAATAAAAAAGGCGCGCTGTTTTTTTAAATACAGGCGCCTTTTTTATTATGTAAATCTAATTATTTACGTAATGAATCACGAATTTCACGCAACAACAATACGTCGTCTGGTGTTGGTGCTGGTGCTGCTGGCGGTGCTGTTTTTTTCATTTTGTTTACTTGTTTTACCATCATAAAAATTACAAATGCCAAGATTAAAAAGTTAATTAAAATAGTAATAAAGTTACCGTAAGAAAGTACAGCTCCTGCTTTTTGTGCTTCTGCTAAAGGTAAACCCGCCGCTTGACCACTCAATGCAACATACATATTTGAGAAATCTACGTTACCAATGATTTTACCCACGACTGGCATAATAATATCTTTTACCAACGAATCTACAATCTTGCCAAATGCGCCGCCGATGATGACACCAACTGCCAAATCCACCACATTGCCGCCTGCTATAAAGTCCTTAAATTCAGATGCCATACTCATTGCTATTCTCCTAAAGTTTTTTGTGATTTTATAAATGCCTTAAAGCGCAGTTAATATAGCCCTGTGCGCGGCGGCTTGTCAACCAGCGCGGCTAATATAAGCGCAGATAATCACTCGCAATTGTAAAAAATGATGAATTTCCCGCTACAATCTTGTATAAATTCTTCAGAAAAATAATCCATGAAGCACACTTTTTTTAACACTATTTTTAACGCTATTTTTTCCAAACAAAACCTTATCTCAATGGCACTTGGCGCGTTGGCTGTATTGGGTTTTGCGCCATTTTATATCTTTCCTGCGCCGATTATCGCGCTAATTGGCTTGATGTATTTATGGGCAAAAACGGAATCGGCCAAAACGCGCTTTACGCTGGGTTTTTGCTTTGGCTTGGGCTTGTATGGCGTCGGCATTTACTGGATTTACATCAGCCTGCACGATTTTGGCGGCATGCCCTGGTGGTTTGCAGGCTTTTGTACGTTTTGTTTATGCGCGTTTATGGCGTTGTTTCCAGCTTTGGTAGGCCTATTAACAACAAAATTTGGCAAATTAATGATAAGCGCGCCCATTTTATGGGGATTATCTGACTGGATTCGTAGCTGGATTTTTACTGGCTTTCCGTGGCTCACAATGGGCTATAGCCAAGTGCCGCACAGCCCGCTGGCAGGCTATATGCCGCTTGTGGGCGTGTATGGCGTATCGGTTATTACGGTTTTAATCGCGTCTAGCATTGGCATTTGGCTAATGACTAAAAATATAGTTTATAGAAGAAACGCCATCGCCATTGTGACACTTACAATTGTAGTTGGTGGCCTACTTAAGGCGGTGGAATGGACTACGCCAATTGGCAAGCCGATTTCTGTTGCCTTATTGCAAGGCAATATCGCGCAAGATGAAAAATGGTCGCCCGAAAAAGCGCAAAGCACCATAGACCAATATTTAAATATGATAACCGCCAGCAAAGCGCAACTGATTGTGACCCCAGAAACCGCACTGCCCATTATTTCTAGTCAGCTTGCGCCTAGTATTAATGACGCGCTAAGTGCAAAAGCTAAGCAAAATCGTGGTGATATTTTGCTTGGTTTAGTACGAGTCAATTCGTTAGTCACACAACCCGATTACGACCGCTATTACAACAGCGCGGTTAGCTTTGGCACTGCCTCTAGCCAGTATTACTCCAAAAATCACCTTGTGCCATTTGGTGA
>JANOWA010000220.1:0-2042 GCA_031417675.1 Methylotenera sp. | reverse complement strand
TAAACCCACCGCGCGGTTACCCATGTAAATTTGCGCAATTGGCACACTTTCATTGGCAGCGCGAATCGTATCTAGCACATCGGTGCTTTGCATACCCCAATTAGCCAATTGGTCTGGTCGCAGGCGAATCACCGCTTGTGGCGTGCCAGGCGGCGATTGCACCAGTACATCTTGCGCGCCTTTGATGCTGGCAACCACGCGGGCGATTTGTTGTGCGTCGCGGTCTAGCGCGTCTAAATCGTTGCCGTAAATATTAATTACCGTGCTGGCGGCGTAGCCAGAAATGGTTTCTTCAATGCGCTCGGTTAAAAAGGTGTTAATGGCAAAATTAACGCCTACAAAGCCCGTATTTTGCTTACCCGCTATTGTTTCACCCGCCAACGTTTCGCGAATTTCTTTTAATATACGCGTTTGTTCTTGGCCACTTAGCGTGCTAATTTCTATTTCAAACTCGCTGTAATGCGTGCCAAATGTATCGGCAGCGTTGGGTGCGCGCCCAACCCATTGCGTCACCGATTTAACGCCTTTAATCGCACCAATTTTGCTAGCAACTTGCTTGCCAAGGCGTAACGATTGCTGCTCAGAAGTGCCAGGTAGCGCGGTCATGTGCATAATAAAATGGCCTTCGTGCAGCGGCGGAATAAACTGGCTTTTAAATAGCGGTAAAATACCCAAGCCCATTGCAATCAACAAAAAACTGATACCAATCATCCACTTATAGCGTTTTTCAATCGCGTATAACATCGTCACATAGCCACGTTTAATGCGGCTTATAATGGGCGAATCTTCTGTACTCAATTTAGCCTCGCCCAGCAGCACAAAACACAGCGCAGGCGTTAAGGTGAGCGCGACAACTAACGAGGCCATAATCGCTGCAATATAAGCCAAGCCCAGTGGCGCGAATAGCTTGCCAGCTACGCCAGATAAGGTCAGCAGCGGCATAAACACGAGTGCGACGATGATGGTGGCGTACACCACCGAGCTGCGCACCTCCATCGATGCATTAAACACCACTTGATGCACGGGCAGTGGTTTGGTCAGCAAGCGATTTTCTTTTAATCGCCTAAAAATGTTCTCGGTATCGATAATCGCATCGTCCACCACCTCGCCCAGCGCAATGGCCAAACCACCTAACACCATGATATTTAAACCAATTTTGAAATAGCTTAAAACGATAATAGCGGTAAGCAGCGAAAGCGGAATGGCAGTGGCCGAGATAAATGCCGTACGAGCGTTAAACAAAAACAAAAATAGTATCGTGATGACTAAAATTGAACCGATGAGAATGTCGCTGCGTACACCTTCAATCGCGGTATCGATAAAGTTGGCTGGGCGAAACAGGCCTTCGTGTAAGGTTGCCTGCTCTTTTGCTAGCGTAGGTTTCAGCTCTTGCATAGCCGCCTCAATTGCTTGGGTAACCGCATGGGTATTGGCTCCCAGCTGTCCTTGCACAGAGAGATACACGCCATTTTCTTGGTTAATG
The DNA here is from genome assembly GCA_031417675.1 of Methylotenera sp. Taxonomy (GTDB): domain Bacteria; phylum Pseudomonadota; class Gammaproteobacteria; order Burkholderiales; family Methylophilaceae; genus Methylotenera_A. The sequence continues at coordinate 559 of JANOWA010000220.1, read as the reverse complement.
GCGGCCGAACTAATGGATGGCGCCGCGCCCTCAACCACATTGCCAATATCACCCAAACGAATACTTTGGCTATTTTTATGCACAATAACGGCTTTGGCTAATTGCTGAACCGTAGCGGTTTGGCCTTCGGTATTGACAATAATGCGCTGATTATTATTTTGAATAAAGCCAGCGCCCGAAACGCCTGTGGCTTTTTGCGCGGCGTTTACAACATCGGTAATAGAAAGGTTGTAGCGTTTGAGTTTATCGGGGTTGATTTGCACCTGAAACTGCCGCACTTCGCCGCCAAACACGTTTACATCGGCCACGCCGGGTATCGCCAATAAATGCGGCGTTATCGTCCAATCAACCAGCGTGCGCAGCTGCATTAAGCTGCGTGTTTTAGAAGTAAGGCCAAAACCCAGCACCGTGCTGGCGCTTGATGTAAGCGGCGTAATGTTAGGCGTAATGCCGCGTGGAATCTGGCTGCTAAGGGTGCTGAGGCGCTCGGCCACCATTTGCCGATCGCGATAAATATCGCTACTTTCATCAAAAATGACGGTGACAATTGACAAACCAG
>JANOWA010000219.1:0-3954 GCA_031417675.1 Methylotenera sp. | reverse complement strand
CTGGGCTTTAAAAAATGTTTAGCGCCTATAATCACTGTGCCTAAAACCAATACTGCCACAATGCCCCAAAGTGCGTATTGCAGATTAACTGGCATGCGGTTCTTTCATCTACTTAAGCGCTTTTAATGCGCCTTTAGCGCGATTCATGATAGTAAGCACCAACAGTAGCAACATCAATACAAGCAAGCTTGGTAGCCAAATTTCGCTGTGTGCCACATTGCCAAACCCAAGCCCCAAAGCCAGTGCCAGCGCACCCAGCCAAAATGCACGATCGCTCTTCCCCATTGGACCCTGATACTGACGTTTCGCGCCGATTAGCACCGCAACAACACCCATCATCTCGCTAATTGTCGCCAATATCACCAGCAAAACCATCAAAACTGCCGAAATATGCGGCACCCAAGCTAGCGGCAAATACACTGCGGCATCTGCAATCACGTCGCCCATTTCATTCAAAACCGCGCCTAGATTTGATTGTTGTGTATGCTCGCGCGCCAGCATGCCATCAATCGCGTTTAAACCCATGCGCACCAATAAAACAACTGGCATCAGCAACAAAGGCCAGCTAGCTTGCGGCTGCCAAGCAATAAAGCCGCCGCCAATAAAAGATAAAATCACAGCAGCAATCGTCACCTGATTTGCCGTAACGCCCTGCTCGGCAAGCGCCTTCACCATTGGCCGCAACATGGCTTGAAAGCGAGGTTTTAAGTTGTAAACAGAAGGCAAATAAACTCCTTTTCCAGCTTGGATTATACACAAGATAACTTTTAGGCTGCGCCAATTTAATCTGCATTTTCACAAAGATGCGCCTTACTTTAAGTGCCAATTTATGGAATAATTGCATCTTAAATCAGATACATAAATTAAGTCTCTAAAATTAAAGGCAAACACCATGGATGACAACAAAAGCAAAGCACTGGCTGCAGCACTGGCGCAAATTGAAAAACAATTTGGCAAAGGCAGCATTATGAAAATGGGCGATGCTGCGATTGGTGAGGATATTCAAGCGGTTTCTACAGGCTCACTCGGCTTAGATATTGCGCTGGGCATCGGCGGCTTGCCGCGCGGCCGCGTGATTGAGATTTACGGCCCAGAATCATCAGGCAAAACGACACTCACTTTATCTGTGATTGCCGAGATGCAAAAAGTGGGTGGCGTAGCGGCTTTTATCGATGCGGAACACGCGCTAGATCCGCAATATGCCGCTAAATTAGGCGTTAACGTGCCAGAACTTTTAATTTCGCAGCCTGATACAGGCGAGCAAGCACTAGAAATTGTTGATATGTTGGTACGCAGTGGGTCAGTAGATATTGTGGTAATTGACTCCGTAGCCGCATTAACGCCCCGCGCAGAGATTGAAGGCGAAATGGGCGACTCACACATGGGCTTGCAAGCACGTTTAATGAGCCAAGCTTTGCGTAAGCTTACTGGCAACATCAAACGTACCAATACCATGGTCATCTTCATTAACCAAATCCGCATGAAAATTGGTGTAATGTTTGGTAGCCCAGAAACCACCACTGGCGGTAATGCGCTTAAATTTTACGCCTCTGTACGCTTAGATATTCGTCGCACGGGCGCGATTAAAAAAGGTGATGAAGTCATCGGCAGCGAGACGCGCGTAAAAGTCATTAAAAACAAAGTGGCGCCACCGTTTAGACAAGCCGAGTTTGAAATTGTCTATGGTGAAGGCATTTCACGTTTGGGTGAAATTATCGAGCTGGGTAGCAACCTTAAATTTATTGAAAAAGCAGGTGCTTGGTACGCTTACAATGGCGAAAAAATTGGCCAAGGTAAAGAAAACGCCAAAGAATATTTGCGCGAGCATCCTGAAGTTGCCAAAGAAGTGGAAGCCAAAATTCGCGCCAATGCCAAGCAATTGTCTGAAGGCATGACGGCGCCGCGCACTGAAGAAGATTAACTTTAGATTTAATAAATCTGGGGCAATTAAGCATTAAATTTCAGCCAAAAAGCTTAAGGCAACGCGCGCTAGAATATTTAGGCAAACGTGAATATTCTTATGCTGAGTTAGGCCAAAAGCTGAAAACCTATCTCGAAGAAGATGAAGATTTTGAAGTCATCACCGCGATTTTAGAAGACTTTAAAACGCGTGGCTGGTTAAGTGATAAGCGCTTTACCGAACAAATTGTGCATGCAAGACAAGCAAAATTTGGTGTTGCAAAAATCACACATGAGTTGCGTGAAAAAGGTGTTTCGCAAGAGTTAATCGAAGCAGCGGTTGAACAAGTAAAGGGCAACGAGCTAGATAATGCCAAAGTAATTTGGCGTAAAAAATTTAAAGCAAGCCCCGCAAGCCGCGAGGAATGGGCGAAACAGGCAAGATTTTTACAAAGCCGTGGTTTTGGTTTTGATACCATTAAAAAAGTCCTAAATAGTAAATTTGAAAATGACAATTAAATTAAGCAACAATCCTAGTTCAAACGAAATCCGCCAAGCGTTTCTCGACTTTTTTGCCTCCAAAGGCCACCAAATCGTTGCCTCTAGCTCACTAGTTCCGCATGGCGACCCTACCCTGCTATTCACCAACGCGGGTATGAACCAGTTTAAAGACGTATTTTTGGGCTTTGATAAACGCACCTATACTCGTGCCGCCACTAGCCAAAAATGCGTGCGGGCGGGCGGTAAACATAACGATTTAGAAAACGTCGGCTACACCGCGCGCCATCACACTTTCTTTGAAATGTTGGGCAATTTTAGCTTTGGTGATTACTTTAAAGTAGAAGCCATTAGCTACGCGTGGGAGCTATTGACCGAAGTATTCAAGCTGCCAAAAGACAAACTTACCGTTACCGTATATGCAGATGACGACGAAGCTTACGATATTTGGCACAACAAAATCGGCGTGCCTGCCGAGCGTATTATCCGCATTGGCGATAACAAAGGTGCGCGCTATGCAAGTGACAACTTTTGGATGATGGGCGACACAGGGCCATGCGGGCCATGCACCGAGATTTTTTACGACCATGGCGAGCATCATTTTGGCGGACCACCAGGTAGTGCAGATGAAGATGGTGACCGTTTTATCGAAATTTGGAACAACGTGTTCATGCAGTTTAACCGCGACGAAGCGGGCGTGATGCACAAACTGCCTAAGCCATCAGTCGATACAGGTATGGGCTTAGAGCGTTTATCGGCTGTGTTGCAACACGTACATGCCAATTACGAAATTGATATTTTCACCACACTAATCGCGGCTGCCGCACGTGAAACCAAAACCACTGATTTAACTAGCCCAAGCCTAAAAGTATTGGCTGACCATATCCGCGCTTGCTCATTCTTAATCGCTGATGGCGTTATTCCAGGTAATGAAGGTCGTGGCTACGTGCTGCGCCGCATTATCCGTCGCGCCATTCGCCATGGTTACAAGCTTGGGGCACGCAAAGCGTTTTTCCATCATATGGTGGCGGATTTAGTGGGTGAAATGGGTACAGCTTATCCAGAGCTTAAAACTGAACAATCGCGCATTACAAGCATTTTTAAGCTGGAAGAAGATAGATTCTTTGAGACCATTGAAAATGGCATGGCGATTTTGGAAGCTGAATTAGCAAAACTGACAAATGCCGCCCCCCACCCTAACCCTCCCCCGCCTGCGGGAGAGGGGATAAACCCCGCAGCACATAACACACTCCCCTCGCCCGCAGGCGGGAGAGGGGCTGGGGGAGAGGGGCAAACCGCTCTTAATGGCGACCTAGCATTTAAATTACATGATACTTATGGCTTTCCGCTTGATTTAACCGCCGACATTTGCCGCGAACGTGGCGTAACAGTTGATACGGCTGCTTTTGATACCGCTATGGCGCGCCAAAAAGAACAAGCACGCGCCGCGGGTAAATTTAAAGGCGCAACCAATCTTGAATATACAGGCAGCCAAACCGACTTTAAAGGCTACGAGACCTTAGAAACCAGCGCAAAAGTATTGGCACTTTACAAAGA
>JANOWA010000218.1:0-3192 GCA_031417675.1 Methylotenera sp. | reverse complement strand
ACTGTAGAATGCAAAGCAATTGAAAAGGAAGCTGTCATGAAAATATTAGTCGCTGTTAAACGAGTGGTCGATTACAACATCAAAGTACGCATCAAGCCAGATGGTTCTGATGTCGATATTGAAGGCGTCAAAATGGGCATTAACCCTTTTGATGAGAATGCACTTGAAGAGGCTTTACGCTTAAAAGAAAAAGGCATCGCAACAGAAGTTGTTGCCGTTTCTCTAGGCACATCAGCGAGTCAAGATGTGCTTCGTCACTCATTAGCCATGGGCGCAGATCGCGCCATTCTGATAGAGACAGGTGCTGATGCTGATGCTAACTTGCAGCCATTAGCGGTTGCTAAACTATTAAAGTCACTTGTTGCACGTGAACAACCAAATCTCATTCTCCTTGGCAAACAAGCGATTGACGATGACGCAGGTCAAACTGGGCAAATGCTAGCGGCGCTTTTAAATTATCCACAAGGCACGTTCGCATCTACACTACAAATTGAAGGTGATGAGGCCATAGTCACCCGTGAGGTTGATGGCGGGACTGAGACCATTATTTTAGCTTTACCTGCAGTGATTACAGCGGATTTACGCTTAAATGAACCGCGTTTTGTGAAATTACCCAACTTAATGATGGCCAGAAAAAAACCGATTGAAACCATCAATGCAGCTGAGCTTGGCGTGAATTTAGATGCGCGCCTTAAATTAATACAAGTAAGTGAACCCGCTGTGAGAAAAGCCGGCATTAAAGTCGGCAGTGTTGAAGAGCTTCTCAATAAATTACGTGCGCATGAAGGAATTTTAGTATGAAAATTTTAATTCTAGCCGAACATGATGGTGTTCAATTAAGTCCATCAGTGCGTCAAGCCGTGACTGCTGCACAATTCTGGAATTCACCAGTGCACGTTTTGGTTGCTGGTAATGGCGCTGATGCAGTTGCAGTTGCTCAACAAGCTGCGTCTATTCATGGGGTTGAACGTGTGGTTCATGCAAACGCCTCTCACTTAGCGCATCCTTTAGCAGAAGATATCGCTAACTTGGTTGCATCAATTAGCCAAGGTTACGATGTTATCCTTGCGTCGCATTCATCATTTAGTAAAAATATATTGCCTCGCGTAGCGGCATTGCTTGATGTAGCGATGATTTCTGATGTGCTAGAAATCAAGGCTGATAATACTTATGTTCGCTCGATATACACGGGTAATGTATTAACCACAATACAAAGCACAGATTCTGTTCAATTGCTAACAGTGCATGGCAGCAACTTTACTGTGGCAAACTTGGGTAGCAATGCTGAGATAGTGAACACCGAAACACCAGCTGCTTTTAAAAAAGCCAGTTGGAAATCTGAAATTCGTAGTCAATCGGACCGCCCAGCATTAGGTTCAGCCAAAATTGTAATCTCTGGCGGCAGATCACTTGGCAGCGCAGAGAAGTTTGAACAAGTGTTATCACCACTCGCCTTTAAATTAGGCGCAGCATTAGGTGCAACACGTGCAGCCGTAGATGCAGGCTATGCACCTAACGATATTCAAGTGGGTCAGACTGGTGTTGTAGTAGCGCCTGAATTATATATTGCAGTTGGTGTGTCTGGCGCCATTCAACATACCTATGGCATGAGAGATAGTAAGATTGTGGTAGCTATCAATCAAGATCCTGATGCGCCTATCTTCCAAGTGGCGGACTATTGCCTTGTCGCGGACTTGTTCGATGTCATACCCGAGCTCACTGCGGCTATTCAATAATTAAATACAATAAATTAAGAAAAAATTATGAGCAAATATTCAAGCGAACGTGTACTTAGTGTCCATCATTGGAATGACAGTTTATTTAGTTTTAAGACTACACGTGACCCAGGTTTACGTTTTGAAAACGGCCAATTTGTGATGATTGGACTAGAGGTTGATGGTCGCCCACTTACCCGTGCCTATAGTATTGCCAGCCCTAATTATGAAGAGCATTTAGAGTTTTTTAGTATTAAAGTACCTAATGGACCATTGACTTCACGCCTGCAGCATTTAAAAGTAGGTGATGAACTGTTAGTCAGCCGTAAGCCAACTGGCACGCTAGTGATTCACGACTTGAAACCAGCCAAGAATCTTTATTTACTCTCTACAGGTACTGGTCTTGCACCATTCATGAGCCTGATTCAAGACATTGAAGTATACGATCGTTTTGAAAAAGTGATATTGATACATGGCGTTCGCCATCTCAGCGAACTTGCTTACGCAGATTTTATTGAAAAAGAACTGCCAAACAATGAGTTTTTTGGTGAGGAAGTGCGTAATAAATTAATTTACTATCCAACCGTCACCAGAGAGCCTTTTCGCAATCAAGGCCGCCTGACTGATTTGATTAACTCAGGTAAGTTATTTGAAGATATTGGCTTGCCACCCATTAACCCAATAGATGACCGCGCCATGATATGCGGAAGCCCGCAAATGCTGGCTGATACAGAAACGCTGCTTGATAACTTAGGTTTTAGGGTATCACCTCGCATTGGTGAGCCTGGGGATTACGTAATTGAGCGCGCATTTGTTGAAAAGTGATTAAAGGGTTGCCTTTACAGGCAACCTTTTTTAAGGTGCTTTAATTGCTTGTTAATTGACTTTACGTTTCACGCCAAAGCTTTCTGTGATGCGGTCTAGCATAATCGCCAGTAACACCACGCCTAAGCCGCTTTCAAAACCCAAACCAATATCTAGGCGTGAAATGCTAGATAGCACATCGTTGCCCAAGCCGCCAGCGCCGACCATTGATGCAATAATGACCATAGACAGTGCCATCATAATGGTTTGATTAATACCTGCAAATAAATTAGCCATTGCGCTGGGGATTTGCACTTTAAATAATAACTGAGTCGGTGTACAGCCAAAGGCAATGCCAGCTTCTACTTGCTCTTTATTCACTTGGCGAATACCCAATGAAGTCAGTCGCACCACGGGCGGCATGGCAAAAATCACCGTAGCAATGACGCCTGGTACGCGACCTAGCCCAAAAAACATAGCGGCAGGAATTAAATAAACAAAGGCGGGCATGGTTTGCATAAAATCTAATATTGGGCGAATAACCGCTTCTGCGCGGTCGTTACGGCCAGCCCAAATACCAAATGGAATGCCTAGCGTCAAGCTAATTAAAGTCGCCGAGAAAATCAGCGCCAGCGTAACTACGGTTTGATTGGCAAAGCCCATATTGTCGATG
>JANOWA010000217.1:0-1596 GCA_031417675.1 Methylotenera sp. | reverse complement strand
CAAAACCATTACGCATCATAGAGAGCAGCTTATAACTGTAACCAGTAGCATCCTGACTTCTGAAACGTGCTTGCAGTGCCGATGTAAGCACAGGTGCGGCGATACCTTGTTCAACCGCCTCAACTACAGTCCAACGGCCTTCGCCCGAATCTGCCACGTATGGAGCAACGCCATCTAAAGTTTGGTCATTTTTCAGTGCATCTGCTGTTAAATCGAGCAACCAGCTGCGTACCACAGAGCCATGACGCCATAACTCAGTAATTTGCGCTAAATCTAGGTTGAATTCTTCTTTACCTTTCAGCAAATCTAGGCCTTCAGCCAGCGCTTGCATCATGCCGTATTCAATGCCGTTGTGCAGCATTTTGGTAAAATGGCCACTACCCATAGGGCCAACGTGTGCCCAGCCGCGATGCGCAGCAGGTGCCAGCGCTTTTAAGAACGGCGTCACGGCTTCGGCCACTTCTTTTGTGCCGCCCACCATTAAGCAGTAACCGTTATCCAAGCCCCAAATGCCGCCTGACGTGCCAGAATCCATAAAGCCAATGCCGTGCTCCGCCAGCATTGCGCCGCGACGTTGACTGTGTTTGTAGTTGCTATTACCGCCATCGACGATGATGTCGCCTTTATTTAACATGGGACTTAACGCGGTAATTTGGTTTTCGGTAATATCGCCTGCGGGCAACATCATCCAAACAACTTTTTGTCCATCCAGCTTACTGACGGCATCTTGAACAGAGTTTGCTGCAATCATGCCTTCTTTTTCGACTAAATTTGAGACGAATTCTTGATTGAAGTCAAAACCAACCACTTCAATTTTGTGACGTAATAAACGCGCAGCCATATTACCGCCCATTTTGCCTAAGCCTATCATTGCTAATTTCATTGTTGTTACCTATGGTCTTCCTATTGGTGTGAGGATTTAAAAAAGCGTCTGTCTTGTGGACTAGATGCACTCGGTTGATGTAATTACATAACGAGTTAGGTATAATTATAGCAAATACGCTAGCAGTTCTCAAAAAGCAGCCCAATTAAAAGCTGCTTTTTTGTTTTTTAAAGTTTGAATGAGATTTTTATGACCCAAAACAAACCGACAGCCAATACGCGTTGGCACACCTTTAACACGCAAGATGCACTTAACCATGCTACCGTTACGCGTATATTACAAGCGTCTAGCGATGCAATTAAACAGCATGGCCGCTTTTCAATTGTGCTTGCTGGTGGTAGCACGCCAAAAGCTATTTATGCGCTATTAGTTAAGGCCGACGCCGATTGGGCGAATTGGCATGTGTTTATTAATGATGATCGCTGCTTACCCGTGGACGACGATGAACGCAATAGCAAAATGGTGAATGAAGTTTGGTTAAGTCATGTGTGTATTCCAAAAAATCAGTTTTACGCAATTCCATGCGAGTTAGACCCAATTGAAGGCGCAAGTGCATATGCAAAAACGCTTGAGCATGTGGGTACATTTGATTTAGTACTCTTTGGTTTGGGTGAAGATGGCCATACCGCTAGCTTGTTCCCAGGCCATGTAGTGAATAACAGCGCCGATGCGGTGCCTGTATTTAACTCTCCCAAACCGCCAGCAGAGCGGGT
>JANOWA010000216.1:0-5187 GCA_031417675.1 Methylotenera sp. | reverse complement strand
CTTTCACATAATATCGAAACTTTAGGCCAAATGTCGTGCAACCCGAGTATTGGTGGCATCGGCAAAGGCCATTTGGTAAAAGAAATAGATGCGCTGGGCGGCGCAATGGCGCAAGCGACAGACGTCGGCGGCATTCAATTTCGCATTTTAAATAGTAGCAAAGGCTCCGCTGTACGCGCCACACGTGCGCAGGCAGACCGTATTTTGTACAAAGCGGCGATTCGTCACAAGCTAGAGAATCAGCCCAATTTATGGTTATTTCAACAGGCAGTGGACGACATTATTCTAGAGGGTGACCGCGCGGCAGGTGTTGTGACGCAAATTGGATTACGTTTTAATGCTAAAAGCGTGGTGCTTACAGCTGGTACTTTTTTGGGTGGGTTAATTCATGTTGGCTTGCAACATTATAGCGCAGGCCGCGCTGGCGACCCGCCTGCAATCTCGCTTGCAGCCCGTTTGCGCGAGATTGGCTTACCCGCTGGCCGCTTAAAAACAGGCACGCCGCCGCGCATTGATGGGCGTACCATTAACTATGCGGTGATGCAAGAGCAGCCAGGTGATAATCCTGCCCCAGTATTCTCATTTATGGGTAATGTAGCGCAACATCCGCAACAAGTACCCTGCTGGATTACGCACACCAATGAGCGCACGCACGATATTATTCGTAGTGGTTTAGACCGCTCGCCCATGTACACCGGCGTGATTGAGGGCGTAGGACCGCGTTACTGCCCCAGTGTAGAGGATAAAATTCATCGCTTTGCCGATAAAGAGTCGCACCAAATTTTCCTCGAGCCAGAAGGCTTAACCACGCACGAAATTTACCCAAATGGCATTTCAACTAGTCTGCCATTTGATATTCAGCTTGCGCTTGTGCGTAGCATAAATGGTTTAGAAAACGCACATATATTGCGCCCTGGTTATGCCATTGAATACGATTATTACGACCCGCGCGCGTTAAAATCAAGCTTAGAAACTAAAGCGATACAAGGTTTATTTTTTGCAGGCCAAATTAACGGCACAACTGGCTACGAAGAAGCGGCTGCGCAAGGCTTATTAGCGGGCGCAAATGCTGCGCTTTATGTGCAAGGCAAAGAATCTTGGTGTCCTGCCCGCGATGAGGCGTATTTAGGCGTGCTGGTTGACGACTTAATCACCACGGGGGTGACTGAACCATATCGCATGTTTACCAGCCGCGCTGAATACCGTTTGCAACTGCGCGAAGACAACGCTGATATGCGCCTAACTGCTAAAGGCCGCGAACTGGGCTTGGTGGATGATGCGCGCTGGGCAGCGTTTGAAAAAAAATTAGAAGCAGTTTCGCGCGAGCAAACGCGTTTGAAAAAAACTTTTGTGCAAATTGCCAGCGATGATGTTTCACGTGAAACACAAACAGCCATTTTAGGTAAGCCACTTGAGCATGAATACAGCTTATTTGAGTTGTTGCGCCGCCCAGAAGTAAGCTACGAAGGCATGTTAAGCCTAGAAACTCATAAGGGCGAGCTGGCGCCAGAAGTACGCGAACAAGTGGAAATTGCTGCTAAGTACCAAGGCTATATAGATAGGCAAAAAGAAGAAATTGCCAAACAAAAAGGCAGCGAAAGTACTAGGTTAGATGTGGATTATGCAGATATACATGGTTTGAGTAGTGAGGCGCGCCAAAAACTAATCGCGCATAAGCCTGAAACCATTGGTCAAGCAGGCCGTATTTCGGGCATTACACCTGCGACAATTTCGCTGCTATTAGTCTATTTAAAGCGCAAACATAAAAAACAGGCTAGTACTGAAACCAATAAAGAAAACAATAGCGAGGCAGCATGACGCAAGCGGCCTTGCTAGCCAGCGGTATCATCGAGATGGGTTTGGATGTTTCACGTGAAACACAAGAAAAGCTGCTTGCCTATATGGCTTTGCTGCAAAAGTGGAACAAGGTGTATAACTTAACTGCAGTACGCGATCCGTTGGAAATGGTGACGCTGCATTTGCTCGATAGCTTAAGTGTATTGCCGTATATAAAAACGAAAAATTTATTGGACGTAGGTAGTGGTGGCGGTTTGCCTGGCATTGTGTTGGCGATTTGCTTGCCGAACTTGCAAGTGACGACGATTGATACGGTGCAAAAAAAGGTCATATTTATGCGTCAAGTAAAAGGCGAACTGGGCTTGAACAATTTAGAAGTGGTACACGCGCGGGTAGAAAATTACCAGCCAAGCGAAAAATTCGATGCAATAATCTCACGCGCTTTTTCAGAGATTGCTTTATTGATTAAGCTCACCCAGCATTTGTTGACAGAAAACGGAAAATGGTTGGCGATGAAGGGCCAAGTGCCACATGACGAGTTGGTGGGCTTAACGCTTAAAAATAAAATTATCCCGCTGCAAGTCGCGGGTTTAGATGCAGAACGGCATTTGCTTGTTTTAGAGAGTCAGGGATGAAAATATTAGCAATCACTAACCAAAAAGGCGGTGTGGGCAAAACCACTACCTGTGTCAATTTGGCGGCCAGCTTGGCGGCAAATTACCAAAAAGTATTGCTGATTGATTTAGACCCGCAAGGCAACGCCAGCACGGGCAGTGGCATTGACAAAGCGCATTTAAAACACAGTATTTACCATGTGTTAATTGGTGAAAAAACACTTAGCGAAGTAATCGTGACTAGTGAAAAAGGCGGCTATCACGTGGCTCCAGCCAATCGAGAGCTGGCAGGCGCAGAGGTTGAATTGGTTAATGAGTTGGCGCGCGAAACCCGCTTAAAAAAAGCCTTGGCAAAGTTAGAGCAGCAATATGATTACATTTTGTTGGATTGCCCCCCTGCCCTCAATCTGGTTACCGTGAATGCCCTCACCGCTGCCACTAGCGTGATGATTCCTATGCAGTGCGAATACTATGCGCTAGAAGGTTTGTCTGATTTGGTGAACACGATTAAAAAAGTACGCGCTAATTTAAACGCGACTTTAGAAATTGAAGGTTTGCTGCGCACCATGTTTGATAATCGCAATATGCTGGCAAATCAAGTATCGGCGCAGTTAGTCAGTCATTTTGGCGATAAAGTGTACAACACCGTCATTCCACGTAACATTCGTTTGGCCGAGGCGCCCAGCTATGGCGTGCCAGTGCTGATTTACGACAAAACATCCAAAGGCGCGACCGCCTATTTAGAGCTAGCAAAAGAAATTATACTTAAAAATCAACCAGTTAAAGGTGTTGCGCATGGTTAAACAAAAAGGATTAGGACGTGGCTTAGATGCCTTGTTAGCAAATGATATTGAAGATGCGCCCAGTGCCGATTCTCAATTAATGCTTAAGGTATCGCAATTGCAGCCAGGCAAATATCAACCGCGTAGTTATATGGATGACATTGCGCTGCAAACCTTGGCGGATTCAATTAAAACGCAAGGCATTATGCAGCCGATTTTAGTGCGCGAAGTTTCGCCTGACAAGTTTGAAATCATTGCGGGCGAGCGTCGCTGGCGTGCTAGCCAAATAGCTGGTTTAACGCAAGTGCCTGTATTAGTGCGCGATATTCCCGATGAATCCGCGCTGGCGATGGCCTTGATTGAGAATATTCAGCGAGAAAATCTAAACCCGCTAGAAGAAGCGCAAGGTATTAAACGCTTGATTGAAGAGTTTGCCATGACGCACGAAAAAGCCGCTGACGCGGTTGGCCGCTCGCGCGTGGCGGTTTCTAATTTATTGCGATTGCTTAGTCTAAGTGCAGCGGTACAAGACATGCTGATGCACAACAAGCTTGATATGGGCCATGCCCGCGCTTTAATTGGCTTGGATGCTGGGCAACAAATTATGCTAGCAAACAAAATTGTGCAACAAGATTTATCGGTGCGCGAAGTTGAAAAATTAGCTAAAACTATTGGCACAGAAATAAAACCCAATCAACACAAAACCAGCGTCAATCGTGACGTATTAGCCTTGCAAAACACATTAAGCGAAAAAATTGGCGCGGTAGTGAGCATTTCGGCCAAAGCCAATGGTGCGGGTACGCTAAAAATTAACTACAGCAATTTAGATCAGCTAGACGATATTATTGCCAAAATGTCACGCTAAGTATTTCATTTTGCTTAATTTAAAATATTGCTTTGCGCAAAGAAGTGCTTGACTAAAACCGCTTAATAATTCAGAATCGCGGACTTTGCTAATAGCCAAATTAAAAGCAGATGACACAAAATAACGCTTCGGCTACGAATACAGGTGCAGTTTTTAGCAAAATGTTGCGCTTGCAGTTAATCGCAACGGTGGTAGTGGCAATTCTCGCGCTGGCAATAGCGGGTGCACACGCAGGTTTATCTGCGGTGCTTGGCGGCGGCGCAGTAATAATTGGCGCGTTTTTTGGTTCTAAAATCGCACAGCGTAGCAAGCAAGAGGCGACTGCAGCATTAATCAATTTGCTAAAAGCAGAAGCGGTTAAAGTCTTGGTGATTTTTGTGCTGCTGTTAATCGTATTTAAGGTTTATAAGCAATTAGTGCCATTTGCACTCATTGCAGGTTTAGCGGCAGCGGCGCTGGTTTCTGGCGCGGCGATGAGCAAGTTAGATAAGACAGATATTAAAATTTAGACCCAAGAAATATAAGTAAAATTAATTAGGCATTTTTAAATATGGCTACAGAACACACAGCAGAAGCACTGACTCCGTCTGAATATATTCAGCATCACTTAAGCTTTAACACGCACGCAGTAGGCGAAGGTAGCTTTTGGACATTAAACGTTGATAGTTTGGTCATGTCGATATTTTTGGGTGTTTTGGTGATGGGTTTAGTGTGGCTAGTCGCGCGCAAAGCCACGTCAGGCGTGCCTTCTAAAGGCCAAGCTTTTGTAGAGCTAATTTTTAGTTTTGTAGATGACCAAGTTAAAAATATTTTTCACGGCGACCGTCACAGTTTTATTGCCCCAACTGCCTTGACGGTTTTTTTCTGGGTGTTTGCCATGAACGCGATGGACTTTCTACCAGTGGATTGGGTAGCAAAAGTAGCTAGTTTAATTGGCGGCGAGCACACTAAATGGCGCATCGTACCGACTTCAGACATTAATACGACATTTGCACTAGCATTATCGGTGTGGATTCTGATGATTTTCTTCTCTATCAAAGCCAAAGGCCTTGGCGGCTGGATACACGAAATATTCTACGCGCCATTTGGCGGTGCTAAATTCTTTAAACCACAAAGTGTTATGGGTTGG
>JANOWA010000215.1:0-11279 GCA_031417675.1 Methylotenera sp. | reverse complement strand
TTGGTTTTGCACCATGCGGCGCAAGCCTTCTTGAATAATCACAGCAAGCTCGTAGGCAAAAGTTGGGTCGTACGAAATGCAGTTTGGAATAGTCGCAGACAACAAATGGCTATGACCGTCTTCGTGCTGTAAACCTTCGCCGTTTAAAGTTGTTCTACCAGCGGTCGCGCCAAGCAAGAAACCGCGCGCACGGCAATCGCCCGCTGCCCAAGCAAGGTCGCCGATGCGCTGAAAACCGAACATGCTGTAGAAAATATAGAACGGAATCATCTGCACGCCCGTTACGCTGTATGACGTGGCGGCTGCTATCCAGCTAGAGAATGAGCCTGCTTCGTTGATGCCTTCTTCTAAAATCTGGCCGTCTTTTTGCTCTTTGTAATACATCACTTGGTCAGAATCCATCGGCTCGTACAACTGGCCTTGGTGCGCGTAAATGCCCAGCTGGCGGAACATGCCTTCCATGCCAAAAGTGCGCGCTTCGTCTGGCACGATTGGTACCACAAATTTGCCGATTTCTTTATCGCGCACCAGCGTTGATAAAATGCGTACAAAGGCCATGGTGGTGGAAATTTCGCGCTCACCCGTCGCAACCAGCATATTTTCAAACGCGCTCAACTCAGGCATTTTTAGCTCATTTCCTTTGCGTCTGCGTTGTGGCACAAAGCCACCCATTGCAGCGCGGCGCTCGGCCATATACTTCATCTCAGGCGAATCATCAGCAGGTTTGTAAAAACTCAAACTTTCCACTTGTTCGTCCGTAATTGGCAAATCAAAACGGTCTCTAAAGACTTTTAGCGATTCAATATCCATACTTTTTTGTTGATGGGTGATGTTTTGGCCTTCGCCAGCCTCGCCCATGCCGTAACCTTTGACGGTTTTGGCTAAAATTACCGTCGGTTGGTCTTTGTGATTCACCGCCGCATGGTAGGCCGCGTAAACTTTGTGCGGGTCGTGTCCGCCGCGGTTTAAGCGCCAAATATCTTGGTCAGACATCGCCGCAACCATGGCTTTTAGCTCAGGGTATTTGCCAAAGAAATGCTCGCGCGTATAAGCGCCGCCTTTGGCTTTGAAGTTTTGGTATTCACCATCCACGCACTCTTCCATGCGTTTTTTAAGCAAACCGTCTTTATCCATCGCCAAGAGTGGGTCCCAATATGAGCCCCAAATCACTTTCAGCACGTTCCAGCCGCTACCTCTAAAGTCAGATTCTAGCTCTTGAATGATTTTGCCGTTGCCACGAACTGGGCCATCTAGGCGCTGTAAATTACAATTGACGACAAAAATTAAGTTATCTAATTTCTCGCGTGAAGCCAATGAAATTGCGCCTAGCGACTCAGGCTCGTCCATCTCGCCATCGCCGCAAAACACCCACACTTTGCGGTCAGAGGTATCCGCGATGCCGCGGTCGTGGATGTACTTTAAAAATCGAGCCTGATAAATGCCTTGCAAAGGCCCTAAACCCATCGACACCGTGGGAAACTGCCAAAAATCAGGCATTAACCACGGGTGCGGGTAGCTGGAAAGCCCATTGCCACCCGTTTCCTGACGGAAGTTACTTAATTGTTCTTCTGAGATGCGGCCTTCTAAGAAGGCGCGTGCGTAGACGCCTGGTGATGAATGGCCTTGAAAATACACGCAATCGCCACCGAAACTTTCATTTGGGGCGCGGAAAAAATAGTTAAAAGCCGTGTCATACAAAGTGGCTGCCGATTGAAAACTGGCAATATGCCCGCCCACACCAGGTGATTTCTCATTGGCGCGCAGCACCGTCATTACTGCGTTCCAGCGCACTAGTGCGCGAATTTTTCGCTCCATTTCTGGGTCGCCCGGCAAGCGTTGCTGCAAGTGGGTTGGGATAGTGTTTACGTAAGCTGTTGTCGCGTTATAAGGCAAGTTACTGCCTGAGCGGCGCGCTTGGTCTATCATTGCTTCTAGCAAAAAGTGCGCGCGCTCCGTGCCTTCGTTTTCAATCACAGCCAACAGCGCGTCCAGCCACTCTTGCGTTTCTTGCGGGTCAGTTTCGGTTAATCCTGTTTGCGGATTCATTGTCATGCGTGCGATTTCTCCGTGATTTATTCGCTCGGCGTATAATTACAATTTGCGAAAAGCAACTAAATCTGAATATGAATGTTCTTAAAGCCTGTAGTGTGGCTTTTTTAGGGTTTTTGGTCAAGTTAAAACATCAGCTAAAGCGGCAACTAATAGCAGATTTGCTATGTTAGTCTTGCATTTTATATAAGAGTTAGGAAGTTATAAATGTCGTTAAAATTAGTTCAATTTGCAGAACTTGGTAGCGAAAAGCTATTATCTTCGTATAAACATACAGTTTTTGTTGTCGCAGAAAGCTATAAAACTGCGTTACCTTTTCAGGCAAATATTGATGCCAAATTAAAACGCATACAAGGCAAGTTAGCAGATGCGAAAAAATCGCCACTTTTGGTTGATTTGCCTAATGGCAGTCTGATGAGCATGGTGATTTTAGGTGGCAAGTTAAGCCTATTTCAACAACATACTTTGCTACGCAAAGCGTTAAAACCCTTGCTGGATGAAACACCTGACAATATTGCGATTTGTGTGTTTGGCGATGAAGTGACTCGCGAAGCGCATGCTTGTGCAGCTTATTATGTTGCCACTGTTAATGCCGCCGAGTTACCTAGTCGTAAAAAGGATAATAAGCTTAAGCCATTGAAAGAAATTAGTATTGTTGGTTTTAAAACAGAACACGATTACGGCTATGTAAACGCGCGCGTGGCAGGCAACACGCTTTGCCGCAGCCTAACCATGCTGCCGCCAAATGAATTAACACCAACCATTTATCGCGCAAAAGTGAAAGAATTAGCCAAGCAATACGGCTGGACCCATGAAGAATTTGATATGCCAGCGCTTAAAAAAATGGGTGCGGGTGCGTTTTATGCAGTGGGGCAAGGTAGCGAGCCGATGGATGCGGCGATTGTGCATTTGACTTATTCACCAGACGACTCCAATAAAACTCATGCGAAAAAACATGTCGCATTAGTTGGCAAAGGCATATGTTTTGATACTGGCGGACATAATCTAAAGCCTGCGAAATATATGCAAGGTATGCACGAAGATATGAATGGCAGCGCGGTCGCGCTGGGCATTTTAACAGCGGCAACCATGCAGCAATTATCTGTAAAAATTGATTGCTGGCTGGCCATCGCGCAAAACCATATTGGCCCATTAGCCTATAAACAAAACGATGTGGTGACAGCGCTAAACGGCATGACGATTGAAATTGTGCATACCGATGCAGAAGGTCGCATGGTTCTTGCAGACACGCTCACGTTAGCAAGTAGACAAAAGCCAGATGTGATTTTAGACTATGCAACACTCACAGGCAGCATGGCGGTGGCGGTAACAGATCGCATGAGCGGTGTGATTGCGAATAAACCAGAACTAGCCTGTAAGGCCATAGGGGCAGGCGATAAAGCGGGTGAGCGCATTGTAGCATTCCCTTACGAAGCAGATATGGATAGCGATTTAGATAGCGATATTGCTGATATTAAACAATGCACGTTAGAAGGCGGTGGCGACCACATGCTAGCTGCGCGCTTCATGGGGAAATTTATAGAGAACGACGTTGCTTGGCTGCATGCCGATTTATCCAGCACCAATCGTAAAGGCGGCTTAGGCGCTGTGCAAAGCGATGTGAACGGCTTTGGTGTTGGCTTTGGTTTAGAGATGATTAAAAGTTTAATTGCTTAGTTTGAGCGAAAGTCCAACATGGAGTTAAAATAATTGCGATGCTGACCCTTTTAATTGTTTTTATTTGTTAGGTATCCATGGATAAACAAGCACGCGCATGGCTGGAATGGGTCGTCTCGACAAGCCAGCCGATGCGGAGATTAGACGGCTCGAAGAGCCCCATCGACCTCACTTCTTCCTGTCTAATTGACTTTCGTAATCACCGCTTTTTGCTGACGGTTCAGCACTCTGTCAAACTGGACTCCAATGATTGGTTTCTCGATGTCGGATATGACGTCGAAAGAGGGCCGGAAATCTACCAGCCTCGCGGCTTTCACTATATTGCGGCGTTGTCTCGCAGCGCTGGAGACGTTCGTATCATAGACTTTTGCTACTGTGAGTTACCGCGAGATTTTAATTCCTCATTTCAAGAACGAACACCGCGAATGACTGGAGTAGAACGTGTGCGACATGTGTTCGAAACAGACTTGGCCGCGATGCCTAGTATCGATCAGGTCTATTCCTTTGCTGGGGAAATTCAGCCTGAACAACATGCCTCGAACGTATTTCTAACGGAGCTTCATGGTTATTCTGGTCTCAAATATCTTCGAAGCGAAAATGAGTTCCACATCTTCCAGTTGCCAGTCTCTCATCCAGGTCACGAATACTTTAAGGGTTGTAGCGGTGCTCCGATTGTGGATATGAACAAGCAGGTAGTTGCTCTGGTTTGCAGTGGTGACGAGGCTGAAAATACGATTCGCGGAGTCTCTCTATCCAAGTTAAGGCCTGCACTAGATTTCTACTGTAATTTGCGCAAGGATTCTAAATTCTGAAAAGGTACATTTAAGTTCTATTTTTATTTGCTCTGCATTACCTCGTAGCTACATTCTTGATAATCCTTTTCAGCAGCTCTTTGGGTGTTTTCATCACTACCGTCTGAAAAAGCTTGGTTCATCTTTGCGTACTGTACTCCGCAAATGACATCCAAGCGATTTTGCCGAATATGTAACTCAGTTTTTGTAATGCCAAGTTCTTTTGCCATTCTTGCAGCAACAGCCTCTTCTTCGTAAGGGTCTAAACCAATTAGTCTATATTTACGCAAATCATCCTCTGAAAGCAATCTCGAAGCATTGGAGCTAATGCTAAACATGTCATCGTATAGGGATGTTGGTATATTCATTTCTTCGAGATATGTTTTGGCTATTTTTTCTATTTCCTTATATTTAGCTTTTTGCTTGATAGCATTATCTTCTTCGTCGCTGTTCCAGTAAGGGCGATGTATAAATACTTTCCCATCCCACACATCTTTAGATATTGCGCCAGCTAAAATGAATACACATGCGCTGGCACATATATCTCCTTCGTGCATTACAACAAACTCTCGTTCTTTTCTAATGTACCTTCCCATCTTGATAGCCGTTTCGAGACTGCCGCCTAAAGAATTCAAAAAAACGAACGAGGTAAGTCTGTTTTCTCGCTTTAAGGTGGAAATTTTCTCTACAAGAGCATCGTAGTCAGATGGGGTAATTGTTCCGGATATCACTATTCTCCCCTTCCCGTCAACTTCTGAAACTGAGACGTCAGAATATGAATATAGTGGGAAAAGAAGAAGAAAAACAAATTGGAAGATTAAAGATGTATTGAATCTCATGCCTCAATCTCCCCTAAAGAAATTAAGAAAATAATAGGGGATATACCACAGTTTTTTTGATTGTTTTTGTATACTCATACTTCATTGTAGTGATTTATTAGTGTGCTAGTCAACGCCTGTAATTGACCCTGTAAACGCTGTGCTTGTTATTGGGGCGGTGACTATGATTCGATGGTGTTATAGTGCTGTAAATTACTATAATAAATGGCGATAAATTGGAGGTGTAATTTGGACAATTTAAATTGGTTGCAGAGTTTTCCACCTTTGTTGGCTTTAGAGGCTAGCGCACGCGATATTTTAACGAAATCTGCCCGTATTGTAGAGGCGCCTATTGGTACGATTGGTTATCGCGAAGGCGGTGCCTGCGGGGCATATGTAATGAGGCTTGCAGGGCAATCGCGGGTGTATAAAATGTCGTCCAGTGGGCGTGAGATTTTGCTGTATCGCGTGCATGCGGGCGAAACTTGCGTGATTACCACCACGTGCTTGCTGGGCAACAGCAATTACCCGGCGTCAACGATTGTAGAAGAGCCGATTACGGACGTGATTATTCCGTCAAGTGCGTTTAATCAATTAATGATTGATTCAAAAGTGTTTCGCACCTTTGTAATGACCAACTACGGCGCACTGATTACCGATTTAATTATGTTGCTAGATGAGGTGGCTTTTCATAGCTTAGATGCCCGCTTGGCCAAGCTGCTGCTCGATTCAGGCAGCGTGACGATTAGTCGCACGCACCAGTTAATGGCCGATGAATTAGGCACGGCGCGCGAAGTGGTTAGCCGCCAGCTTAAACGTTTTGAACAAAAAAATTGGGTTGCATTAGGGCGCGGCCATGTGGAGATTAGCAATCGCGCCGCACTAGACAAACTCGCGAATAGCTAATATTTTTTCTTCTAGAACCAGTTTTGCGCAATAAATTGCGCGCCTATTCATCTAGTTGTAGGCGCTTTTTTTGTAGGCGCGGTTTTGATTCTATTTAAAACCGCGCGCCCATTCTGCAAGTTTCTTTGGCAGGGTTTTCGGCGGTCATTAATTTGCTATCTTCTGCCTCGCTTTGCTTCTTTACATCACTTACCTCAGCAATTTTGCAATTCACACATTTGCCTTTGGCCTCGTCATAGCCTTTAATCGCCTCTAAGCCTTTAACGTCGGTCATAATGGTTTCATCCAGCACGGCTTCGCCCATTTTTGCGCCGGTAATATCGGCGCCAGTTAAATCGGCTTTGCTAAAATCGGCGCGAAATAAATCAGTATTGCGTAAGTTTGCGCCGCGAAAATCAGCAAATTTAAAGTTACTGCGGTTAATATCAGCGCCTTCAAAATTGCTGTTGGCAAACTTACCGCCAATGGCGTCAAAGCGCATCGCGCCCATTGGTTGATTGCCAATATCTAGGCCAAAACGGCCTTTTTTAATGGTGGCATTAGCCATGTTTACATTGCCCAGCGTGCCTATCATGCGGGCGTTGGTAAGGTTTGCGCCCTCAAAATTGGTTTTATCGAAAATGGCTTGAAATATAGTGGCATTAGTTAAATTGGCTTTGCTTAAATTAGCATTTTCTAAACGAGCAAGGTTTAAATACGCGCCTTGCATATTAGCGCCACTTAAATTTGCGCCCATTAATTCTGCACCAAAAAAGCTGATATTTTGCATATTGCAATGGCTTAAATCCATACCATTAAACACCAAATAACCCGCGTCTTTGTTCGTTAAATCGCAAGTTTTGCTGTTAATTTGTTTCAGCGCATCGGCTTGGCTAATTTTGGTGCGCGCCACTTCTGCGCTATTGTCAGGCTTTTTATCAGAACTTGGTGTCGCATTTTTGGCATAAAAAATTGATGCTTTATCAATCATGGCTTGCGGATCGAATAAAAACGAATCCCGCGCGCCTTCGTTACTGAAACAATAGGTTTTACCTTTGTAAACCTCGTTAATGGCGCAATTGGTGGCGTGAAATGTATTTCTAGATAAGCCATTAGTGCAGTTATCGCCAAATTCGCCGTGTACTTGCGGTGCGGCAAATACAAAGCTACTAAATAGCAGGGCTGTACTTGTAAACACTATTTGCAAATTATTCATACTAAACTCCAATCGTTTGCGCTATTTTTATTAGCAGGTAGTTTGAGTATAAGCGCTTTTGAGGCGCGCACAGTAACTCAAGTCACACAGTGCAAACAATAATTTAATGCACTGTCTTAACTATGATTGCATTAGTCGCAAAGCATTCAGCAGACTTACACATTTTTACAAAAATGATGCCAACTTTTAGCTTCAATTGTAAAGCTACGTAAAATCATGAGTTACAGTTTATTAACAATTGGCGGTCAGCTAGGCAAAAAGTTGCCTCGTTGTAAGCTCATCTGCACAGATTTTATCTGCACAGATTTTAAAATAGCAGAAACTACCTTTAAAAGGGAAAACAGGAGAAGTAAAATGCGTAACAAATTATTATTAGGTTTAATGACAGCAACAATGGCATTGCCAGGCTTAATTAACACTGCCTACGCAGATGATAATTATGATGACCGCGCCCGTGTTATTTCGGTAACACCACAATTACAGCGCGTAAACAGCCCGCGCCAAGAGTGTCGTACAGAATATGTGCGTGAGAGTTATTATGAACAACGAGATCGCTCAAACACTGGCGCCATTATAGGTGGCTTAACTGGCGGCCTTGTAGGTAGCCGCTTTGGCGGCGGTAATGGCCGTATTGCAACCGCTGCGCTAGGTGCAGGTTTGGGTGCCATCGTGGGTGATCGCTATGACAATAATGGCCGTGATAGCCGCGGTCGTGAGCGTGTAGAATCACGCCCAGTCGAGCGTTGTGTTAGCGTGGATAACTGGCAGAATGTACCCGCTGGCTACTTGGTTAATTACGAGTATAACGGCCGCCAATATAGCACCACGACCGAGCGTGACCCAGGCCGTTTTATACCAGTAAGCGTCAATGTGCGCCCGAATGGTTACGTTTCAAACGTGAGCTATAGCCAAGATGGCGATAGAGAAGAGCGCCGTGGCTGGGGTCATGACGAACGCCGTGGAAAAAAGCATGGTTGGGGTAAAGGTCATCGTGATCAAGATGATCGTGATGAAGACCGTAATTACTGGTAACTATAAGTCGATAATCAGTAGTTGTTAGCTTAAAAACCGCGCCAAGCAATTGGTGCGGTTTTTTTATCTTTTTTATATATTTTAAGCAATCCATTATTAAAAATCCGTTCGTACTGAGCTTGTGTAAGGAGGGTGCTGTTTAAATGTTAAAATAGCGCATGTTCACTTTCCTTAAAACCTTATTCCAGCCCAAAACCCTTAATGCAGCGCTTGCTTGGCAGCAGCTAGGCAATGAGGCAGGCAGGGCTTATTGGCTATATGCCGCGCCCGTACATTTGGTGCTGCAACGCGATAGTTTTAGCTTGAGTGCGCCCGCGCCATTGTCATTAGAAAGTCATGAAATTGATGTCCTGACAATCGCATTTAATAAGCACTTTGAGCCTGATGGTATGGAGTTTTTTTGGCACAAAAATCAGTGGTTTTTGCGGCTAGAAAATAATCCAAACATTCAAACAAACGCCCCGCAAGGCGCATTAAATAAAGACATTAATAGCTTTTTGCCAACAGGCGATGGTGCAATAAAATGGGCAAGTTTGTCCAATGAAATTCAAATGTTGTTGTTTGAACATCCCGTGAATGTTGCACGTGAAGCCAAAAGTTTGCCTGCTGTTAACAGTATTTGGTGTTATGGCGGCGGAAAAATTCAAGATGCAAATTAAACAACGCCAATTCAATGAAAAAGTCGTTTCTACACTTATTTCAGAAGGCATAAATCCGCTGCTCGCTAGATTATATGCGGCGCGTGGTGTGATTGCTAAAAGCGAGCTAGAAACTTCGTTGAGCGGTCTTATCTCACCTGAGCAGCTCACCAATAGTGGTGAAATGGCCAAGTTACTGGCCGATGTGATTGCCGCAAACAAAAAAATACTGGTGATTGGCGATTACGATGCCGATGGCGCCACTGCAACGGCGGTGGCAGTTAAAGGCTTAAAAAGTGTGGGCGCGAATGTTGATTTTTTAGTACCTAATCGCTTTGAATATGGCTACGGTTTAACGCCCGAAATCGTCGCACTTGCCGCAACTTTAAAGCCCGATATTTTAATTACCGTTGATAATGGCATTGCCAGTGTAGATGGCGTAGCAGCGGCAAATTTACTGGGCTTGCAGGTATTCATTACCGATCATCATTTGCCAAGCGACACCACGCCAGCGGCGGCTTGCATCGTGAATCCAAATCAACATGGCTGCACATTTAAAAGCAAAAATCTGGCAGGCGTGGGCGTGATGTTTTATGTGTTGTTGGCCTTGCGTGCAGAGTTGCGAAATCGTGGTGCATTTATTGATAAACCCGAACCCAATTTAACTGAATTGCTCGATTTAGTGGCACTTGGTACGGTGGCTGATTTGGTGAAACTAGATGCAAATAACAGAATCCTTGTCGAGCAAGGTTTGCGTAGAATTCGCGCTGGTGCTGGCTGTGCAGGCATTAGTGCGCTACTAAAAATTGCAGGAAAATCACCCGAAAAAGTCACTGCACAAGATTTTGGATTTGCCGTTGGGCCACGCTTAAACGCAGCTGGCAGGCTAGATGATATGCGGCTTGGTATTGCCTGCTTGTTGGCAGAAACCGAAGCGGATGCCCTGCAAAAAGCACAAACCTTGCACGAGCTGAATATGGAGCGTCGCAATATTGAGGCCGACATGCAAGATAGCGCAATGGCGACTTTAGAGTCGATTGAGGTGGCAGAAAATTTTAGCCTAAGTATTTATAACGCCGATTATCATCAAGGCGTGATTGGCATTTTGGCCTCGCGCCTGAAGGAAAAATATCATCGGCCGACGATTGTTTTTGCTGATGCTGGGATTGTTTCTGCTGATGCGGGCGACAATATAATCAAAGGTTCTGGCCGCTCTATTGCCAATTTTCACCTGCGCGATGCGCTAGATTTGGTCACCAAACGCCATCCGCAGCTTATCGTCAAATTTGGCGGTCACGCCATGGCGGCTGGTTTAAGCATCAAGCAAGCTGATTTTGCAGCGTTTAAACACGCGTTTGAAGCAGTCGCACGTGAGCTGCTTACCGAAGCGGATTTGCAAGCAGTGATAGAAACAGACGGTAGTTTAGACGCAAAAGACATCAACCTGCAAACCGCACAGGTATTGGCTGCTAGCGTATGGGGTCAAGGCTTTGCGCAACCGCTTTTTAACGATACTTTTAACGTGATTAACCAACGCATTGTAGGCGAAAAACACTTAAAATTGATTTTGCAACAAGGCCAAAAGCGTTTTGATGCCATTTACTTTAACTGTGTTGACCAATTGCCAGAAACCATTAACGCCGTTTACGCGCTAGAAGCCAATGAATACAAAGGCTTGCAAACAGTGCAAATGCAGGTAAAGTATATTGATGCAACTTAAAAATTGGCGGCGGTTAGTTTGCCATTAACAAACTAAAGCGCATGCGCGCTGCGTTAAATGGTTTGCCGAATTTAGCCATCGCAAAATTGGCTAATTATGCGCATATATTTACCTGACAATCTTTTAACCTGCCAAATCATATAAACCTTTTACTACTTTAAAAATCGCTCTAAATTCCCACGAAATCACTCGTGGGAATTTTATTATTTTAAAGCCCAGACTTTAATTTGGTAAATGCTCTGGTCATGACTCTGCGCGTGGCATTGCTGCGCACTTGGTAAAACTGTGCTTTGCTACTTAAATACTCATCTGGTGGAAACGCGATTTTGTTGGCAAGTACGTCTGGGTCTATATATTTCCGCGCAGCCAAGTTGGGGCTGGTGAACATGGTGTAGTTAGTAATTTCTGCCTGCACTTGTGGGCGCAAAATATAATTTATCCATAGCAGTGCAT
>JANOWA010000214.1:0-5137 GCA_031417675.1 Methylotenera sp. | reverse complement strand
AAATGATCGGGGTTTAATTTTACCGCCATTTGTGCATCCTGCAGCGCGTGCGCAAGGCTTTGCTTGGGTAGTGCATACATCACATCTAAATTCACTCTCTCAAAGGTGCTTAGCGCCAATTCAGCCGCTGCAATCGCCTGTTTGTCATCGTGAATACGGCCGAGCGCTTTTAAATAATCCGCATTAAAACTTTGAATGCCCAAAGAGACGCGATTGACGCCAGCTTGCTTGTAACCTGCAAAATGTGCAGTATCAACGGTGCCAGGGTTAGCCTCCAGCGTCACTTCTGCGCCATAATCTAGCGGCGTGAGCATGCGCACGGCGCTTAAAATCTCGTCAATGGATTCGGCCGAAAACAAACTAGGCGTGCCGCCACCAAAAAATACACTCTTGATTTTACGGCCGTACACGCGCGGCACGCTTTGCTCTAAATCGGCTATCAAGGCCGCCACATAACGCTTTTCAGGGATTTCAGCACGACTTTCATGCGAATTAAAATCGCAATACGGACATTTTTTGACGCACCACGGAATGTGAATATACAGCGACAGCGGCGGTGGGTTTTTAAGGCCAGAAAGGGTCGCATCGCCTAAAATAGGCGAGTTTATGTTAATTGGCTTGGCAGGCAAAAAGTCATTAATGGGAATAATTGTAATCACATACGTATTGTACGCAAAATTTTTTATATTGAGGCGCGCGTGATTTACTTAATAGATATTAGTAAATAATTGCCGCAGCTAAACCTAAATTTGGGTCACAATCATTAAAATACGCATTGAAACCCAAATAAAGCTTTAATTTTAAGGGGCTACAGCAGGTAAGGCTTTACCACTTTTTATTATTTGCACCGCTTGCGAAAATCGATTATGAAAAGTAGTTTCTGTCAGTGTAGTAGCAATATTAAGTTTAACTCTGCGTTTTGTGACTACAGTGACTTTAGTATTATTAGCATCTAATGAATCTACCCATGCACCCATCACAGCACCGTAAGACACCAAATTTAGGCCACTACTCGTGAGCATATAATGTTGATCTTTATGTTCTTCAATTGCATCAGAACCTTCCCATCTAAATACCGTTTTAGAAATTTCCCATGCCTGTGCTTCTGAGACAGGATAATTTTTTGTAGTACCTTCCGATTTGTCTTGTACTACGTCTTGCATAGTGGCACAACCAGGTAAAGAGAGTAACAGCGACAGTGAAGCTGCAGCGAGTATTTTTGTTGTTGAGTTCATTTTTTTCTTTCGTATAAAATTTTTAAATTAAATTAATAATATTTATTATCAATAATTTATAAATTTAAACTAAAGTAAAATATCATGCTACTTATTTTAAAGAAATCTTAAATTAACGAATGATTAAAATGTTATTAGTTGTTTTTTTGATAGGGGTTCAGCAAATCATCCACTAGTTTGTGCAAAGCCTCGCGCATTTGCGTCTCACTTACTTCCATCAACAAGCCATCTTCAAATGCATCTTGTGTAAGCTGCCCGATTTCTTCAAAGTTTTCTTTCATGACTTTGATTTTTTCGGTGCAGGCGACGATTGTTTTATCGTCGCGTAGCCAAGTAGGTAGTGGTTTTTTCATGCTAATCTAGACATTCAATCCAAGCGCTTTATTCAACACGTTCAATCAAGACGTTCTAATAAGTGCAACATTTTACGTAAAGCTTGACCGCGATGGCTAATTTTATTTTTAATGTCAGTGCTTAATTCGGCGGCAGATTTTCCTGTCATGTTATCCATAAAAATGGGGTCGTAGCCAAAACCGTTGTTGCCACGCGGTTTTTTGAGTATTTGCCCCGCCCAAATACCTTCAGCAATTAAGGGTTGCGGGTCGTCATGATTGCGTACCAGCACCAAGCAGCAATAATAATGCGCAAAGCGATTTTCGTGTTGCTTTAACGTTTTTAGCGTGTGAGCGTTGTTTTTAGCATCATCTTTTTCACCACAAAAATAAGCAGAATGCACGCCTGGCGCGCCTTCTAGCGCTTCTAAACATAGGCCTGAATCATCTGCAAGCGCAGGCAAGCCAGTGGCAAGGCTGGCGTGGCGCGCTTTGGCAAGTGCGTTTTCTATAAACGTCATGTGCGGCTCTGCGGCTTCGGTTACATTAAATGCAGATTGCGGCAAAACCTCAATTTTTAGCGAGGCAAGTAAAGCTTGAATCTCAGCCAACTTGCCTGCGTTGCCGCTCGCGATGACGAGTTTTTTTATCATTTATTTATTTGCTAAAGCTGCTTGCTGTTTTTTGAGTAAATCAGCAATGCCACTTGCGGCCAAATCCAACATACCATTCATGGCTTCGCGTGTAAATGGTTCGCCCTCGGCGGTGCCTTGAATCTCTACAAATCCGCCATCTGCCGTCATGACCACGTTCATATCGGTATCGCAGTCTGAATCTTCAATGTAGTCTAAATCTAGCACTGGCGCGCCTTTGTACACGCCAACCGAAATCGCGGCAACGGCTTGTTTAAGCGGATTTTCGGTAATTTTACCGCTTTTAAGTAAGCTAGAAATGGCATCATGCAGCGCCACATAAGCGCCGGTAATGCTGGCGGTGCGCGTGCCGCCATCGGCTTGAATCACGTCGCAATCAATTTGAATGCTACGCTCGCCCAGCTTTTCAAGGTCAATAATCGCGCGCAAACTGCGGCCAATTAAGCGTTGAATTTCTTGTGTGCGGCCGCTTTGCTTACCGCGTGCGGCTTCTCTATCCATGCGGCTGCCCGTGCTGCGTGGCAACATGCCGTATTCGGCAGTGACCCAGCCTTGGCCTTTACCTTTTAAAAAACCAGGTACTTTTTCTTCTACGCTGGCGGTGCATAACACATGC
Source organism: Methylotenera sp. (assembly GCA_031417675.1). GTDB lineage: Bacteria > Pseudomonadota > Gammaproteobacteria > Burkholderiales > Methylophilaceae > Methylotenera_A. The sequence goes on along the minus strand of JANOWA010000214.1, from coordinate 2,301 downwards.
GTATCGCCAAACTTGATTAACACCGAGCCTTCAGCATGTTTGGTGTAATGGCGAATAATCTCGACACTGCGTAATTGGTTGTTGGCACGTTGGCTAGGGCGGGTGTTGGCGGTCATATCATTAAGCTTATGTTTGAAAGAAACCAATTATAAGCGATGCGTAAACTGAAGTCGCTTTAAAACGAGCGATTTGAGTTAAATAGTGGCTTAAATAATGCGCTAAATTTTTGGTTTTTGCTGCGTTTTGTTTAAAGCGTTTTGAATGGCGTTAATGGTATTTTCAATATCGTCATCAGACAGCTCAAGCGGATCAGTGCCGTCATCAATATTTTGTTGGGTAACGGGGTTCATAATCGTGGTGGTTTCGCCCAAAGGCATTAACTGTGTAGAAACAATGGCTTGGCTTAAATCACGATCGCCCCATTGCACACCAATTGCGCTCATATTGTCGCCTTTGTCGTCGCTGGCAAATTCTGCGCTATCCATCAGCTCGGTCGTGGCGCCCACAATAGTCATATTGTGGTGAATAATCTCTTTCATTTGCGCGTCGCTAATCACGCCCCATACGCCGTCGGTACACAACAACACCGTATCACCCTCAACTAATTCATGCCTGTCAGCCAAATCAATTTGTGGTGGCGTTTCACCGCCCAAACAATTATAGATTTTATTTTTATAAGGATGCGTCGCCATTTCCTCCTTAGTAATCATGCCTTTTTTGTATAAGGATTGTACGACGGAATGATCTTCGGTGCGAAACAGTAAGTGATTGCTTCTAAAATGATAAAGCCGCGAATCGCCCACATGCGCGCAATACAAATAGCCGCGCTGAATAATGGCCGCGACGATGGTGGTGCGCGGTGATTCGATTAACTCTTGATCTTGGGTGACGTTTTCAATCATGTCGTGCACTTGCTGAATATGATCGATTAAAAATTTGGCGGGGCTACTTAATGTGGGCACAGCTAAACGTTGAAAAGCATCGGTGAGCGTTTTAACAGCCAATTGTGCGGCAATTTCACCATTGCGATGACCACCCATGCCGTCAGCCAGCACTAATAGTAGCGCGTCTTTGCTATACGAATACGCCAGCCTATCTTGATTATATGGCCTTGGCCCCTGGCGACTATTTTGAAATATGGTGAATTTCATGGTTTTTTAACAGAGCGTTTCAACATTTTTATTGTTATTGATTGATGATTATCGCAGTTTAATCATAATGGTTTATTTAACACATCTTTTAGTTTTCTGGCCAAACTGCGTCTTTCTATTAATGGCGGCACATTAATGAGCAAGGCTTTTTGCAGTGAAAACACACTTTGCGGTCTTTGCATGTAATCCAGTTTTAAACAATGGTCAATAATCGTTAGCAATTCTTCGGTATAAATGCCTTTACCCACTTTAACCGAGGGCGCTAAAAAATCTTCTTTTACACGCAAATTAGCCGCAATGGGCGCAGAGCGCACAAGGCAAGAATACATGCTTGCGCCCACGCTGTAAATATCACTCCACGGGCCGAGTTGTTTGCGCTCAAAATACTGCTCGGGCGGCGCAAAGCCTGGCGTATAGCTGGGCGACAATTTCGATTGTACTTGCGTTAAAGTTTGCCGCGCAGAGCCAAAATCCAGCAACACGGGCGAGCCATCAAGCCGAATATAAATATTGGCTGGTTTAATGTCTAAGTGCAGCAGTTCTTGCGTATGCACCTCGCGCAGGCCATTCAACAGCTCGCTAAACACGCGACGCACAAAGTTCTCATTAACGGGTTCAGTTTGGCTTAAGATGTAATCTTGCAGCGATTTACCGCGCTCGTACTGCATCACCATATAAACCGTGTTGTTTTCTCTAAAAAAATTAGTCACCCGCACAATGTTTTTGTGATCAATTTTCGCTAGCGCTAAACCTTCCTCAAAAAAGCATTTTAGGCCATGCTTAAAGGTGGCAGCGTCATCGTCAGAGTTAAGCAGCACGGTTGCGCCTTCTTCGCGCAGCGCCAAGCCAGTGGGCATATATTCTTTAATGGCGACAATATTTTTGTTTAAATCTTGCGCTAAATAAACAAAACTAAAGCCGCCCGTACTCAAGACTTTAGTAATAATGTAGTCTTGTAATAGATAGCCAATAGGGAGGGATTGATTTTTGCTGGTTGCCATTGATTGAGTTAAATGATGCGTTTAATTGATGCTTATTTAGAATATTCTCTCATATAATCAGTGATATTTGATACAATTATCAACAATTACTTTAAGAAAGCAAGCGATGATTTTGAGTATGACAGGTTATGCGTCGCAAGAATACAACA